>NZ_JBEXRZ010000013.1:0-68801 GCF_040613325.1 Streptomyces sp. NPDC006283
CGGTCGAAGGGGCGGATACACTCGCTCGGGGACAGCGCGCGAAGCTGGCTGAAGACGCTCCATAGCGTGATGTCGTGGCAGTGGTGTACGCCGCCGCCGCCGCAAGCTGGCCACCCGCGCCGACAGCGCGTTCCCCGAGGCCGCCGCCCGACCGCACCCGCAGCCGACGGCGGCGCCCGTTCCGGTTCCGGCGACGCCGACGGCCGCCCAGCAGAACGGGCCCCGGATCCCCGCCGACCGCACCGACAGCCGCACCGAGGGCAGGGCTTACGCGATAGGGGCGCCGGACGAGGGTGCGGAGGGGCCCCAGCCGTTGGACGGCCCCGGTGGTGCGGTCGAGGTCGCCAACCGGCCCCAGCCGTTGCCCGTCGACGACGAGCTGCCCCCGGAGCCGCTCGACAACCCGCGGCGGCTGCTGGTGTGGCCCGCCCCCGATGTCTCCACGCAGCAGGCGCTCAGCGACCGCGGCTACCGGCCGGTCGTCGTGCACTCGCGCGAAGAGGTCGACGCGCAGATCGCGGCGTTCCCGGCCGCTCTGTTCGTGGACCCGCTCACCGGGCCGATCACCCGGACCGCGCTGCAGTCGCTGCGGCAGGCCGCCGTGGCCGCCGAGGTACCGGTGCTGGTGACGGCTGGGCTCGGGCAGGCCACGCGCGAGGCCGCGTACGGCGCCGACCCGGCCGTGCTGCTCAAGGCGCTGGCCCCGCGGGACAGCGAGCAGCACCCGTCGCGTGTGCTGCTGATCGAGGAGCACGAGGAGATCGCCCTCGCGTTGACCTCCACCCTGGAGCGGCGCGGCATGCAGGTCGCGCGGGCGGGAGCGGACGCGGACGCGGTCACGCTCGCGACCCAGATGCGGCCCAACCTGGTGGTGATGGACCTGATGCAGGTACGCCGCCGCCGTGCCGGGATCATCGACTGGCTGCGCGCGAACGGCCAGTTGAACCGCACGCCGCTGGTCGTCTACACCTCGGCCGGCCTCAACCAGGCGGAGCTGCCGCGGCTGTCCTCGGGGGAGACGGTGCTGTTCCTCGCGGAGCGCTCCACCAGCGACGAGGTGCAGGCCCGGATCGTCGACCTGCTGGCGAAGATCGGCACCAACTGAGACCGGCCCGAAGGGGACCAACCGAAACCGGCCCGACCAGGACCGGCACCAACTGAAACCGGTATCAACCAACACGAAGGGGGCCGGCGGTGACGACCGCCGGCCCCTCACGCATCTCTTCCGCTGCTACAGCTCGGTGACGTCCAGCTCGCCGTCCGCGTACTGCCTGCGGATGACCTTCTTGTCGAACTTGCCGACGCTGGTCTTCGGCACCGCCGGTATCACCGCCCAGCGCTCCGGCAGCTGCCACTTGGCGATCTTCGCGGACAGGAACGTCCTCAGCGTGTCGTAGTCCGCGGTCGAACCCTCCTTGAGGACGACCGTGGCCAGCGGACGCTCGCCCCACTTCTCGTCGGGTACGGCGACCACAGCAGCTTCCGCGACCTCGGGATGGGCCATCAGCGCGTTCTCCAGCTCGACGCTGGAGATCCATTCCCCGCCCGACTTGATGACGTCCTTGGCGCGGTCGGTCAGGGTCAGGTAGCCGTCGGTGCTGATCACGCCGACGTCGCCGGTCTTCAGCCAGCCGTCCTCGCTGAACTTGTCCTGCGGCCGGAAGTCCTCGCCGCCCGCGCCACCGTAGTACGCGCCGGCGATCCAGGTGCCGCGCACCTCCAGCTCGCCGGCCGACTCGCCGTCCCAGGGCAGGATCTCACCGCCCGGGCCGACCAGCCGCGCCTCCACACCGGCGGGGAAGCGGCCCTGCGTGATGCGGTACGGCCACTCCTCCTCCGCGCTCAGACCGGCCGGGGGGTGGGCCATCGTGCCGAGCGGCGAGGTCTCCGTCATGCCCCAGGCGTGGCAGAGCCGTACGCCGAGCTCGTCGTACGCCTCCATGAGGGAGGGCGGGCACGCGGCGCCACCGATGGTGACCTGCTTCATAGACGACAGGTCGCGGGGGTTCGCCGTGACCTCGGCGAGCAGGCCCTGCCAGATGGTGGGGACGGCCGCGGCGTGGGAGGGCTTCTCCCGCTCGATCATGTCCGCGAGCGGCGCGGGCTGCAGGAAGCGATCGGGCATCAGCATGTTGATGCCGGTCATGAATGTGGCGTGCGGCAGGCCCCAGGCGTTCACATGGAACTGCGGCACGACCACGAGGGTGGTGTCGCTGGCGTTCAGGCCCATCGACTCGGCCATGTTGACCTGCATGGAGTGCAGGTAGATGGAGCGGTGGGAGTAGACGACGCCCTTGGGGTCGCCGGTGGTGCCGGAGGTGTAGCACATGGCCGCGGCGCTGCGCTCGTCCAGTTCCGGCCAGTTGAAGCTGGTCGGGCGGCCGGCGATCAGCTCCTCGTACTCGTGGACCTGCGCCTCGGTGTCGGCGAGGAGGGAGCGGTCTCCGGGGCCGGAGACGACGATGTGCTCGATCGTCGGCAGATGCGGCAGCAGCGGGGCGAGCAGGGGAAGCAGGGAGCCGTTGACGATCACGGCACGGTCCGCGGCGTGGTTGACGATCCAGACGAGCTGCTCCGCGGGCAGACGGAGGTTCAGCGTGTGGAGCACGGCGCCCATGGAGGGGATCGCGAAGTACGCCTCGACGTGCTCGGCGTTGTTCCACATCAGGGTGGCGACCCGCTGGTCGCCGTCGATGCCGAGCTCGTCGCGCAGGGCGTTGGCCAGCTGGGCCGCCCGCCTGCCGGCCTCGGCGAAGGTGCGCCGCTGCGGCTCGGGCTCCCCCGTCCAGGTGGTGATCTGTGATGTGCCGTGGATCGTCATCCCATGCTGGAGGATGCGGGTCACAGTCAGCGGTACGTCCTGCATGGTGCTCAGCACGGCGTCCTCCCGGTGGGCGCTAGCGCTACGTGGCAGAAAAGGTGGGAAGATTCTGCGCACATACCACGCGGTATGTCACTACCCAGGGGTAAGGAATCCCGGCACATCCCCGCGCAATGCCGCACAACAGCGCACAGAGGATCGCGTCGGCGGCCCTGTGGCGTGGCCTGAAACAGGCCTCAGCGAACCGGGGAGAGCCCCGGGTCCTCGCGGAGCTTGCCGAGCGCACGGGAAACGGCGCTCTTGACCGTACCGATCGAGACGCCGAGCACCTCGGCCGTCTGTGCCTCGCTCAGGTCCTCGTAATAGCGGAGCACGACCATCGCCCGCTGGCGGTCCGGCAGCTTCATCACCGCGCGCCACATCGCGTCGTGCAGCACCTGCTGCTCTGCGGGATCGGTCGCCGGCACGGTCTCCGGTTCCGGGAGCTCGTCACAGGCGAACTCGTCCACCTTGCGCTTGCGCCACTGCGACGTACGCGTGTTCACCAGGGCGCGGCGCACATATCCGTCGAGCGCTCGATGGTCCTCGATCCGCTCCCACGCGACATAGGTCTTGGTGAGCGCTGTCTGCAGCAGATCCTCGGCGTCACTCGGATTCGAGGTCAGTGACCGCGCGGTGCGCAGCAGCACGGGCCCCCGCGCCCGTACGTACGACGAGAACGATGTGTACGGCGTGTACGACGGCACCGGCGCGGCGGCCTTGGAAGCGCTCGTACAGACTGGCGTGGTCATGACTCCACGCTAGGAGCGGACCCCCGGCCGCGGATCGGCCCCAGGTCCCGAAGCCTTGTCCCCCTCAGGTTGTAGGGGTGGCGCGGGCTGCACCTCCTGAAGGTGGAGGGCACCCTCAGGGGCTAAGCCCGTCGGCCCCGAGGACGAGCCCCGAGGTGGGGACGCCGGTGCCCGCCGTGACCAGGGCCCTGGCCGCGCCCGGGATCTGGTTCACCGACGTGCCGCGCAATTGCCTGACCGCCTCGGCGATGCCGTTCATCCCGTGCAGATACGCCTCTCCCAGCTGTCCTCCATGGGTGTTCAGCGGCAGCACGTCCGCTGCCACGAAGTCGGCGCCCTCCCCCGGCTTGCAGAAACCGAACTCCTCCAGCTGCATCAGCACGAACGGCGTGAAGTGGTCGTAGACGATCCCCACGTCGATATCGCCCGGGGCGAGACCGGAGGTCCGCCACAGCTGTCGGGCGACGACGCCCATCTCGGGCAGGCCGGTGAGATCGTCACGGTAGAAACTGGTCATCTGCTCCTGGGCCCTGCCCGCACCCTGCGCGGCGGCGAGGATCACCGCAGGCGGCCGAGGCAGGTCCCGGGCCCGCTCGACACTGGTCACGACGAGCGCCTGGCCGCCGTCGGTCTCCTGACAGCAGTCCAGGAGCCGTAGCGGCTCGACTATCCACCGGGAGGCGGCATGGTCGGCCAACGTGATCGGGCGGCCGTGGAAGTACGCGGCGGGATTCGTGGCCGCGTACCGCCGGCCGGCGACCGCGACCTGGCCGAACGCCTCCGGGGTCAGCCCGTACGCGTACAGATAGCGCTGGGCGGCCATCGCCACCCAGGAGGCGGGAGTGAGCAGGCCGAAGGGAAGGTTCCAGCCGAGGGCGGCGCCCTCCGCCGACGGCTCCCTGTGCTGCACTCCGGAACCGAAACGCCGACCGGAGCGCTCGTTGAACGCGCGGTAGCAGACGACGACATCGGCGATCCCCGCGGCGACGGCCAGCGCCGCCTGCTGCACGGTGGCGCACGCCGCACCTCCGCCGTAGTGGATACGGGAGAAGAAGGACAGCTCACCGATGCCCGCGGCCTGGGCGACGGTGATCTCGGGGCTGGTGTCCATCGTGAAGGTGACCATGCCGTCGACGTCGGCAGGGCAGAGACCGGCATCGTCGAGCGCGGCACGCACGGCCTCCACGGCGAGCGTCAGCTCACTGCGTCCCGAGTCCTTGGAGAACTCGGTCGCGCCGATGCCCACGACGGCCGCCCTGCCACCAAGAGTGTCCTTTCCCCGGATGCTCATGCGCCGGCCTCCGGGAGGGTCGGCAGGGTCGGGAGGGTCGGGAGGGTTACCGTCACCGTGCCGGTGACGTGGTTGCCGAGGCTGTTGGCGCCGACCACCCGCACTTCGGCCGTCGTCCCGTCGAAGGCGCCGATCGTGCCGCTCAACACCATGGTGTCGCCCGGGTAGTTGGGGACGCCGAGCCGTATGGCGACCTTACGGAGCACGGCACGGTCGCCGAAGTAATCGGTGACGTACCGGCCGACGAGGCCGTTCGTGGTCAGGATGTTCATGAAGATGTCGGGCGAGCCCTTCTCCTTGGCACGCTCCGCGTCGTGGTGAACGTCCTGGTAGTCACGTGAGGCGAGTGCTCCGGCGACGATCAGCGTGCGCGTGACGGGAACGGTCAGGGGCGGCAGCTGCGTGCCGGCGGGAGGGACCGGACCGGTCGGGCCCGTGGCGGTCGTCGGGGTCATCCTGGTCTTCCGGGTCATCGGGTTTCCTCCTTCGCGAGCAATGCGCCTGGTTCGGACAGAACTTCGACGCCGAGCCCACGACAGGCGGTCGGCGGGAGTCGATGTCAGCCGTCACCGCCCCGTGCTCCCCGGAAGACGGGCAGCTCGAACTCGCCCTCCACGCTGAGGAATTCCAGCTCCACCGGCATACCGATGCGCACCGCGTCGTACGGCACACCCACCACGTTGCTGACGAATCGCACGCCCTCCGCCAGCTCGATCAGGCCCACCGCGAACGGCGGATCGAACGCCGGGAACGGTGGGTGGTGCATGACCACGTAGGAGAAGACGCTGCCCAGGCCGCTCGCCTCGACCGTGTCCCACTCGGGCGAGCCGCAGGAACCGCACCCCGGCAGCCAGGGCAGGCGAAGCGTCCCGCAGCCGCCGCACCGCTGGATGAGCAGCCGCTGCGCGGCCACTCCTTCCCAGAATCCGGCGTTGTCCCTGTTGATCACCGGCCGCGGGCGCGTTCCCTTGGGCCTGCGCTCCCGGGGGGCGTACTTGAGGATCCGGAAGCGGTGCGTGCCCGCGAGCCGGCCACCGGCTCGCACATCCATCCGGGTGGTGACGAAATAGCCCGTCCCCAGCTTGGTCGTCTTGCGCTCCGACACGGACTCGATCACCGCCTCGAAGGTGATCCGGTCGCCGGGCCGAACGGGCCGCACATACTCCTGCTCGCAGTCGGTGGCCACCACGGAGCTGTACCCGGCGCCGTCGAGCAGCGCGAACAGCTCGTCCTGCGCGGCGGTCCGACCAGTGTGACCCGTAAGACCACCCATCGTCCACGCCTGGAGCATCGTCGGCGGCGCGACGGCGTCCGGCCCGGCGTAGGCGGGGTTGGTGTCCCCCATCGCCTCGCACCAGTGCCTGATCATCGGCTCGTTGACGAGATCCTTGCCCACGCCGGAGGTGACGGCGGCCCGGCCCTCGTACGTCCGCAGCTGTGCGTGCAACTCGTCCGTAACCACGCATCTGACTGTCCGTCAGTTTTGTGGTCCCGTCAAGGTCACGACAGCGGGCCGACGCCCCCGCGCCGGAACACGCCTGCGCGACGGCGCCCCCAAGCACCGCCGCGCAGACGATCACCCCCGGCTCAACCTCTCGACTCCTCCCCTCGACTCCCCCTCTCCTGACGCCCCTCCCCTCGGGCCGGCCCTCCCCTCCGGCTCACCCTCCCCTCGAGCCGGCCGTCACCACAGGCCCGTCGTCCGCGAACCCGCTGTTGTCGGCCTGGGCGACGCCACCGAGGAGCACGATCGTGAGGGGCGGGGCGGCGGCAGCGGCGAGGACGCGGGTGCGGGCTGAACGGATGCTTGCCATGTCTTTTCCTCCATGTACCGGAACTGCTCAAGTGCTTCGCTTTTCGGCGCGGTTGACCGTCCGCTTCGGGCTTGATCACGACGTCGCGAGATCAGAGTTGCCCACGCGATCCCCGTCGAACCACCCCGGACGGGGCATTCGCTCGCAAGCGTGATGACTTGTCGATAAACCCTCTTCTTGCTCGCGAGATCGCCATGAGCGCATCACCCCTTGGGGCCACGGGCCCGTTCGGGCCGAAATCAAGCCTTCACCCCGCATTCGGCCCGCCTCCCCTTCCCTTCCTCGAACATGTGTACGAACATGGAGCCATGGCCATTACCACCCGGCAGACCGCCACACTGGCCCTCGCCCACGCTCTCTCCGCCGCCGAGCGCGGGCTCCCCGTCATTCCCCTGTCCGCGACCAAGCTCCCCGCCCTGCGCTCGCCGCACCGTGGCGAAGCCCAGCCGGTTCTTTGCCGTGGCGAATGCGGCCTCCCCGGCCACGGCGTCCACGACGCCACCACGGACCCCGCGGGCGTACGCGCCCTGTTCGCCGCCGCACCCTGGGCCACCGGCTACGGGATCGCGTGCGGACGCCCGCCGCACCACCTGATCGGCATCGACCTCGACACCAAGTCCTCGACCGACTCCATGGCCGAACTCCAGCACCTGGCGCTGCGGCACCTGTTCACCATCCCGGAGACGGTCACCGTCCTCACCCCCAGCGGCGGCCGCCACCTCTGGCTGACGGGTCCGTCCGACGTCGTCGTCCCCAACTCGGCGAGCCGGATCGCTCCCGGCATCGACGTCCGCGGCACCGGTGGCTACCTCGTCGGCCCTGGCTCGGTCACCGCCCACGGCGCCTACCGACTCGCACCGGACACGGCACATCTGCCGCCCGCACCCTGCCCACGCGCCCTGCTGCGCCTCATCACGCCCCCGGCCCGCCCGCGCTCCACGCCCGCACCGGCCCACGAACGGGGGCAGGGCCTCGTCCAGTTCGTCCTCGCGGCACACGAGGGCCAGCGCAACACCCGGCTGTTCTGGGCGGCCTGTCGCGCGTACGAGAACGGGCTGGGCGACTCCCTGGCGGAGGCCCTCGTCGACGCGGCAGTCCGCGCCGGCCTCACCGAACGCGAGGCCCGCACCACGATCGCCTCCGCCGACCGCCTCACCTCCGGCCGCGGCCTCCGCTGACGCCTCGCCCTGCTCCGGTAACGGCGGTTCAACGGGCCGCTCGGCCCCGGCGGATATTCCCGGCAATGACCTTCACCGCGTACCTGCACGAGTCGGCTCATCCCTGATGCCACTCCGGCGGAGCGAGTACAAACCTTCTCTACGGGTTCAAGGCGGCCCGGCTCCAGCGTCGGGCCCCGACGCTCCTGCCTCCGTCCCGCTCCGGGCCCCGGCTCCGCCGGCCGCGCGGCTGAGCGAGGCATGGGGGCGACCCTAGTCAGGACCCACAGCACACGCGGTCACTTTCGTAGTCCGGCATAGGCGCCCCCGTGCCCCTCGCGTGCCCCATCGAGCAGGAACCCACGGGCTAGAGCGGTCGGTCACGGGGAGCGGACACGGGAAAGGCCCCTGACCGTGTCACCTGGTCAGGGGCCGTTCACCTGGCGGTGGGTGTGGGATTTGAACCCACGGTGACTCGCGCCACGACGGTTTTCAAGACCGTTCCCTTAGGCCGCTCGGGCAACCCACCTTCGCTCCGCCCACCTGGGACGGAGCGAATACAGCGTACCGGCCTCGCGCGGTGTGCGGGGGCCGTGGTCCGCCGGCGGCCCTCGAAGTCCTGCGGTGCCCCGCCCCGCCGGGGCCGACGTGCGCGGCGGGGCGAGCAGGAGAACACTGAAAAGGGTGGGGCCACTCCGCGCCCGTACCGATCCGGGCACGATGGATTCGCGCACCACGCCCCCGCCCACCCGCCTGGACGTCATGCGCCTTCATCCGTCCGCCAGTTCTCCCGGCCTCACATCCCACACAGAGGTGTTCGGCCATGGGCGGTATCAACGGAACGGCTGTCGCAAGTCTGCGCGAGGCACTGCGGGGACCCGTCGTCGGCCCGCAGGATCCGGGCTACGACGAGGCCCGCAGCATCTACAACGCCATGATCGACCGGCGGCCCGCCGTCTTCGCCCAGTGCACGGACGTGGCGGACGTGCAGGCGACGCTCTCCGTTGCCCGGGACACCGGCGCCGAGCTGGCGGTGCGCGGCGGCGGGCACAGCGGACCGGGGCTGTCTCTGGTCGACGACGGGCTCGTGCTCGACCTGACGCCGATGCGCTGGGTCAGGGTGGATCCGGAAGCGAAGATCGTCCAGGTCGGTGGGGGCAGCGAACTCGGTGACGTGGACCATGCGAGCCATGCCTTCGGCCTCGCCGTGCCGTCCGGGATCATGTCGACGACCGGCGTGGGCGGTCTCACGCTCGGTGGCGGCCACGGCCACCTCACCCGCAAGTACGGCCTGACGATCGACAGCCTGCTTTCCGCCGATGTCGTCCTCGCCGACGGCAGCTTCGTCACCGCGTCGGCAAAGAACCATCCGGACCTGTTCTGGGCCCTGCGGGGCGGTGGCGGCAACTTCGGCGTCGTCACCTCGTTCACCTTCCGGCTGCACCCCGCGCACACGGTCGGGGTCGCGGTGACCGTGTGGCCGGTCGACCGCACGCCCGAGGTGCTCCGCTGGTACCGGGAGTTCCTGCCTGCCGCGCCGGAGGACCTCAGCGGGTTCTTCGCTGTGCTGGCCGTGCCGCCCGGGCCGCCGTTCCCCGAGTCGATCCACGGGCAGAAGATGTGCGCGGTGGTGTGGTGCTACACGGGCGACCTCGAAGGCGACCGTCTGGAGCAGGTGCTCGCCGTGGTGAACGAACCGGCACCGCCCGCCTTCCACTTCACCACCCCCATGCCGTACCCCGGCCTGCAGACCATGTTCGACGAGCTGATCCCCAAGGGGCTGCAGTGGTACTGGAGGGGCGACTTCTTCGATTCGATCTCCGACGCCGCCGTCGACGTGCACAGCAGGTACGGGGAGGGCCTCCCGACCGGCCTGTCGACGATGCACCTGTATCCGGTGGACGGTGCGGCCCACCGGGTGGGTGCCGACGACACGGCCTGGGCCTACCGGGACGCCGTCTGGTCGGGCGTGATCGGCGGGGTCGACCCCGACCCCCTCAACGCCGAGCTGATCCGGCAGTGGTGCGTCGACTACTGGGCGGACCTGCACCCGCACTCGATGGGCGGCTCCTACGTCAACTTCATCGGCGAGCAGGAGAGCGCGGACCGGGTCCGGGCCACCTACCGCGGCCACTACGACCGGCTCGCCTCGGTCAAGCACGCCTACGACCCGGACAACCTCTTCCGCGCGAACCAGAACATCCCGCCGGCGACGGTGTGACGCGGTGCCCGTCGGTGACGGGACACACACTCGCCCCCGGGGCGCGGCAGCATCCCGGGGGCGAGAGGGTGACTCAGCAGGGCGGGTGGGTGGCTCTGGTGGGACGAGTGGGTCAGCTGTCGCCCTTGCGCTCGCCGAGGACCAGTTCCACGGACTGCGGCTTGCCGTCCCGTTCGAAGGTCAAGGAGACCTTGTCACCGGGCTTGTGCGTCCAGATCTCGCTGATCAGGGTCGGGCCGCTGTCGATCGGCTTGCCGTTGAACTTGGTGATCACGTCGCCGGGCTCGAGTCCGGCCTCCGCCGCCGGTCCGTTCGGGGTCACCGCCGGGCTGCCGCCCGAGCCCTCCTCCGTGATCTTCGCGCCGGAACCCTGCTCCGACATGTCGACCGTGGCGCCGATCACCGGGTAGACCGGCTGGCCGGACTTGATGAGCTGTTCCGCGACCGTCTTCGCCTGGTTGACCGGGATGGCGAAGCCGAGACCGATGGAGCCCGCCTGGCTCTGGCCGTAGCCGCCGCTGCCCGCCGACTGGATGGCCGAGTTGATGCCGATCACCGCGCCGCGCGAGTCCAGCAGGGGGCCGCCGGAGTTGCCCGGGTTGATGGACGCGTCGGTCTGCAGCGCGCTCATGTACGAGTTCTTGCCGCTGGAGCCGTCGCCGGAGGCGACCGGGCGGTTCTTGGCGCTGATGATTCCGGTGGTGACGGTGTTCGAGAGACCGAAGGGCGCGCCGATCGCGATGGTCGAGTCACCGACCGCGACCTTCTCGGAGTCGCCGAGGGCGAGCGGGTGAAGGCCCGAGGGGGGGTTCTTCAGTTTGAGGACGGCGACGTCGTAACCCTGTGCGCGGCCGACCACTTCGGCGTCGTACTTCTTCCCGTTGGAGAAGATCGCCGACACGGTGCCGCCCTCCGCGGCGGAGGCCACCACGTGGTTGTTGGTGAGGATGTGGCCTTCCTTGTCGTAGACGAAGCCGGTGCCCGTGCCGCCTTCGCCCTCGCCTTCGGGGCCGTCGATGCCGCCGCCGCCCGCCTTGGCCTCGATGGTGACCACGCTGGGCAGCGCGCCCGCGGCGACCGCGGCGACGGTCCCCGGGTCGCGCTTGAGGTCCTGGGGGCTGGTCGCGGACACCGTGGTGGAGCTGGAGCTGTTGTCGTTGCGCTCGGCCGCCCAGTAGCCGATGCCGCCGCCCACTCCGCCGGCGACCAGCGCGGCGACCAGGACGGCGGCGGCCACTCCGCCGGAACGCTTCCGCCGGGGCTGCGGCTCCGGGACAGGCGTGCCCCAAGCGGGACCTCCGCTGCCGCCGCCCCCGTAGGAGGGGAGCGCGGGCGGCGGCGCGGGCCAGTCGGCGCCGGCGTGCTGCGCTTCCATGGGCGCGGTTGTCGGTGCCGTCGGCGGGGTCTGTCCGCCGACGACGGGGATCGGCGCCGTGGCGGGCTCGGGCTGGGGGGAGCGCCCGGCCTGCGCAGCCGAGGCTCCCGCCGTCGGTTCATGGGCGGGCGGGGCGGGGTGCGCAGGAGTGGACGGCGAAGGGGCGCCGGAGGCGGAGTCCGCCGCGTCGTGCGCCGACTGGTGCGGTCCGGCTTCCGGCGCCGGGGACGTCGGGCCCTGGGGAGCGGCGCCCGGCACAGGAGGTACGGACGGGGCGGCCGGGACCGCGTTGCCCTCGTTCTCGGTGCTCACAGCTCTTTCTCCTCAGGTTCCACGTCGAATTCCACAGATTCCGCGTCGGTCTCCGGGCCGGGCGAGGAGCTCCCCCGCGGCCGGCGGGCGGTACGTCGTCATGACTTCCGCTGTTCAAGTGTGCGGGGTTCGTTCAAGTGTCGGGGGTCAGCTTTTCCCACAGCACGTCAGGCCACTGTAAGCAGGACCTGTGCGTATTCCGGCAATCCTTTACTTCGGACAATACGGGCGCACTTTCACAGCGCCCTTCGGGTCACCCCCGCCACCGCCCCGGACGCGGAGGAAACGCTTTCCGGCACCTGGCACCCGCCTGCCCCGTCGCGGTGACACCATGACGCGGTGACCCAAGCACGACAGCACAGCATCCAGGTCGTCGCCCACCGCGGCGCCTCCGAAGATGCCCCCGAGCACACCCTGGCGGCCTACCGCAAGGCGATCGAGGACGGCGCGGACGCCCTTGAGTGCGATGTACGGCTCACCGCCGACGGTCATCTGGTCTGCGTCCACGACCGCCGCATCAACCGGACCTCCAACGGGCGGGGCGCCGTGTCCGCCCTCGAGCTCGCGGACCTCGCCGCCCTCGACTTCGGCTCCTGGAAGGACGCGGCGGAGAGCCCCGACTGGAAGGACCCGTCCCTCACCTCCGTGCTCACTCTGGAACGGCTGCTGGAGCTGGTGGCCGACGCCGGGCGCCGCATCGAGCTGGCCATCGAGACCAAGCACCCGACCCGCTGGGCCGGCCAGGTCGAGGAGCGGCTGCTCCACCTGCTGGGGCGCTTCGGCCTGGCCTCACCGGTGTCCCCCGCCGACTCCCCGGTGCGCATCATGAGCTTCTCCGCCCGCTCGCTGCACCGGGTCGTGCTGGCGGCGCCCACTGTCCCCACGGTGTACCTGATGCAGTTCATGACGCCCCGGATGCGCGACGGACGGCTGCCGGCCGGCACACGGATCGCCGGTCCGGGGGTACGGATCGTACGCAACCACCCCGAATACGTCGCCCGCCTCCACAACGCGGGCCATCGCGTCCATGTCTGGACCGTCAACGAGCCGGAGGACGTCGAACTCTGCGTGGAACTCGGGGTGGAGGCCATCATCACCAACCGTCCCCGACAGGTTCTGTCTCAACTCGGCCGCCTTTGACTCGTTTCACTGGGAGTGCACCGGCGCGTTCGGGGCGTATTCGAGCATGTCGAATGCGTCACAGGTCCGGGCTTGGCCGGTTTCCGGTCCAGTCCATTGGGGCATTCACACCGTGGCGTGGGGCAAAGGAGGTCTCGGGGGTGGCGTTTGTGGTGGCACAGGAGGTGCCAACGTCGTCGAGCATGGCCGTACCCCATGGCCCTGCGGGCGTGGGCGAGGCGCGACACAGGATGCGCGAACAGTTGAGCCGCAGCGGGGTGTCGGAAACGGTCGTCGACGACGCAGTTCTGATCCTTTCCGAGCTCCTCAGCAATGCGTGCCGACACGGCAGACCGCTGGGACATGCCGACGCGGGCGACGGAGACGTACGGGCGGCATGGCGAGTCGACAAGGCAGGCCGGCTCACGGTCGAGGTGACGGACGGAGGCGGGCCGACCCGGCCTGTTCCGTCCACGCCCTCGGTCACCGCACGCGGCGGCCGCGGGCTCAACATCATCACAGCGCTGGCGCAGGAGTGGGGCGTTCGCGACAGCGCGACCGGTGAGGTCACAGTGTGGGTGATCGTCACGGACGGGCACCGCCGCGAGGACTTCGCTACGCGCGTCGCCGGCCCGTCCTTCGACTTCGCGGACGCCTTCGAAGACCTCGACTGATGCCCCGGGTCGGCGGCCTGGGGCCGGATCCGCCCGCCCCAACCGGTGCGGATCCGACTGCCGGACCGAAGCGGATACGACCGCCGGACCGAAGCGGATATGACCACCGCGGGCCATGCGCGACGACCGTCGGCGGTGACCGGTCGAAGACACCACGGCCGGCCCGCATCACCCCGGCAGCGGCGCCACGTTGGGACCGCACCGGCCCGCTGCTCACCCGCGAAGGCGGCGTACGGCTAGGCTCGCGCCCGACACAGCACCGCCGCAATCGGGAGAAAGCCACACCATGGCCAAGAAGCGCCCCCAGACGAAGGCGACGAAGCCTCAGCTCAAGAACGGGGCCGGCGCCACAGGCGTCAACGAGCCGGTTCCGGTCGTGGGAGCCCGCGAGCCCTGCCCCTGCGGCTCCGGCCGCCGCTACAAGGCGTGTCACGGCCGGGCGGCCTCGCACGCCCTGACCGAGCTGGTCCAGCGTCCCTTCAAGGGCCTGCCCGGCGAATGCGACTGGGTGGCCCTGCGCGAACTGGTTCCGGCCGCGACGGTCGAGCTCACCCTCAAGGACGGCCTGCCCGAAGGTGTGCCGTCGGTGACGCTAGCGACGGTACTTCCCATGGCGTGGCCCGCGTTGCGCCGCGACGACGGTTCGGTTCTGCTCGGTCTGCAGAACGACACTCCGACGGGTGACCTCAGCCGCGACCTGGCCGCCACCCTGCAGCGGGCCCTCGAGGCCGCGCCCGGCACGCCGGTCACCACCCGTGGCGCCGCTGCCGAGGGCGTGCGCCTCCAGGACCTCCTCGCTGCGGACGCCGCTTTCGAGCCGACCGTGCACTCCGGCTTCGAATTCTGGGTTCCTGATTCGGCCGAACAGGCGTCCCCGGAGGTGGCCGCCTCCCTCGAGCGTGCGAACGCGGCCGCGATTCCGACCGTGAAGCTTGCCGGTGTCGACGCAGCGTACTGGTGCGAGACCCCGGAGAAGAACCACTTGCGCTGGGTCATGCCGCACCCCGAGGAGCGGCTCCTCGACGCCCTGGCCAGGCTGCACGCCGCGGGCAGCTCGTCGCTCGGGGAGGGAACCCGGCTGGTCGGCTCCTTCCGTGCGCACGGCCTGGTGGTTCCGGTGTGGGACCTGCCGAGCGGGATGGGCGCCGAGGAGTGCGAGAAGCCCGCCGCCGAATTCGCCGAGCGGCTGGCCTCCGCGCTCGAGTCCGACGCTCCGCTCACCACAGAGGAGCGCCGCGCACGCGGCGGTCTCACGAACCGCCAGGTCACCCTCGGCTGAGAGTGACGATTACCGCCGCCCGACGGGTGACACCAGTCACAACTCGCTCAATCGGCAGGTAAATCAATGTCCGAATACGAGAGATCGAATTTGCGAACCACGGATCTCTTGTTACCGTTCTAGAAGCCCGGTCGCTGGTGCATCCCCCGTCGCCAGCGATCGGGCGTTTCCATTTTCCGCGACGCCTCGCCCGACTCAACGGCCTCCGTCGTCACGGGAGTTGCTCACGGAGCGCAACAACAGCGGCTCATCGCCCGTTCCTCCGGAAGCAGCGAACTCGGCCACCGCCCAGTAGGCGGAAGCAGTGCCGCGCGAAGGCTCACGAGGTGTTTCACAGGTGCGCGGCTCGTCGCCCGCCTCCACCCTGCAGTTGGTCTGCAGAGTGCGGCCCCCCGGCCCCATCAGAGTGAGTACGGACGCCAATTCCCTGCCCGTCGCATTGCGGTAATAGGTGCGGGCCCATGTTTGACCGTCGCGTGTCAGCACACAGGTCTGTGCCTCGACGCCGTCGGGAGAGGCGACTTCCGGCCCACATCGGGAAGCGGTCCGTGGGGCCGCGTGACGGCTGCCCTCGGACCCGCCTCCGGGGCCGCCCACCCCGGCCGCGTTCCCGGCGGCGGATGTCCCGGACATGGCAGGGCTCGGCAACAGGCCCGCGGTATCAGCCCCAGGGCCGCCCTTCGCGTCGCCCGCCGGAGCGGATCCTGCCTCGGCGGCCGGTCCCGGTCCGCCCGCCTGCCCGGCCGATGCCACGAGCGGCACCAACGCGGCGACCACCACGACGACAGCGAGCCCGAGCATGCGGAGATTCATGGGCCACCTGCCGACTGCGGGGAATTTCATGACGAGAGCAGCCCGAAGATATCGGCGCAGTACGGGCGCACAGCCGCCCGCGCGCCCATTTCCGTGACAACTCGCCCCATCGCTACCCGTACGAGTGACGAAGCCGGACCGAGGTGAGCGAGCCCCGACCGCACGTGCGGCGAGCCGGGCTCGGCGCCGTCCGCCAGGAGTGCGGATCCGCGGCGGCCGGTGCGTGCGATCGAAGACAGCCGGAAGCCCGAGCAGCGACGCTGCTCGGGCTCCGACGCAACGCGCGGACCTCTCGGAAAGACGGGGGACGGACGGACCAGGGCCCAGGTCCCCAGTCCGGGCGACAGGACCTAGTAGGCGAGCCGGCTGCCCTCTCCCGCCTCCGGCGGGTAGAGCCCGCTGTCGGGTGCGCTGCTCGCGCTCGCCTCGACGAGCGCGTCCACGACCGCTTCGACGTCCGGCAGCCAAGGCGCGGCGGAGCCGGGAAGCGGGGCCCGCTCCCAGCGCACCTGCCCCGCACCTGTCTCCGCCGGCGGCAGCACCAGATACCCGCCGCTGCCGTGGAAACGGAGCGAGCTCGGTACGCAGTCCTTGACGAAGAGCAGTTCGCCGAGCCGTTCCAGGCTGTACGGAGCCACCAGCAGCGACCACCGTGTGGGGGTCGCGACAATCGGCCCCAGGCGCATGTCCATCCGGTCCAGCACCGACAGTGCACGCGCGGCGGCGACGGCGGGCAGGCTCACCGCGCAGGGCGCGCCGCCTTCACCGGAGCCGCCGGGCCGGGAGGCGCCGGTGGCCAGAACGACCGGGGCGGTGGGCCGGTTGGTCCACCACCAGCGGATCATCCGCTCGTCAGTTGTGGCCGCGAGGATGCCGGGGTCGAAGGGGTGTGCGCCGGGGACGACGCACTCGGGGTCGGGACAGGCGCATGCGCGCCTGCGCTCCGTGCGGCTTCTTCCCTGGTCCTCCCGCCGGTCACTGCCGGCCGCTTTCAGTCCCACACCGGGAAGCACGGGCCATTTCCACTCGACGGCGCAGGTCAGCGCCGTTCCGAGCTGAACAGGCCCTTTCTTGCGCCGGTACCGGAGCCTGCGTCGCCTTCCGAGGATCTCGCGCATGAGCGCTCGTTCCTTTCCGTTGAACGCCGGGGTCCACATCACATTGGGGTGCAGCTCATTACTGTGCGTACAAGTGCGCGTACTGATCGGCGCTTCATCGCCCCTTGCCAGTGGCATGGGCGCCCCCTGTTTCGCCGGCGACAGGATCGTCGCCCCGGGGGCCGAACGTGGGCTGTGGTCCATTAAACGCGTGGCGAGGGGTGGCGCGCGCCTGGCGCTTGCTGTCCCGCTGTACTTCTTCCCCGCCACTCGGGGATGAGGCGCGGCCTCCGGCTGTTAGGACGCCCGGGCCCGCTGCCAGGTTCCGGGGCGCCTGCAACTGCCCCCGGCCATCACCGTTTACGTACCCAGCACGCTTGCAATGACGCTTCCCCCCGGGCCCTGAGCCCGGGAGTCCCCCTGCCGAACGCCCTCAGTCGACCCCAATCGACCTCCATCAGGTGCAATTTTCAGCCAAGTTAACAGGCCTTCGCATTCCCCGCGGACACCATCAATCCCACCGGGACAGTGCTGGACATCACCTTATGTGTGCGTGTAGATGTGGATGCATTGATAGCGGCGCAGAATGACATGGGGGTTTGCGATGCTATTGAGCAGAACGCACCTGCCGGAAAGCCGGCTGCCATGAGCGCCCCTCACCTGCCGAAAGTGGCTGGAATCGACTCAACAGTTCCCGCACCCACGCACACTCCCGCCCCCATGCCCCCCGTCCCCGCCGCACCCCCCGCGGCCGGAGCGGTACTTCAGGACCGGCTGGCCGGGTGGGTCTCCGATCTCACGACGCTCCACGAGCTCACCGAACGGCTGATCAGAACCGGCTCGCTCGACGACGCTCTCGACGAACTGCTCCGTGCCGGAGCAGCACTCGCCGGCGCCCGGCGCGGCATGGTCGTTCTCGAACCGCCCCGCGACCCCGCCCGCGACAGCAGCCCTCTGGAGGACGACCGGGGACCCGCCCTCGCCAAGGGCCTCGGCCTGACCCACTCCGACCTCGGCCACATCGAAACGGTGCCGCGCGGCGCCACGGCGTACGGCCGCATCCTGGACGGCCGTTGCTGCGGCCCGTCCGGCGTCCCGGAGCCCGTCGCCCATCCGGACCTGCTCGGCGACGACTCGCTCCACCCCCTCCACCGCGAGGTGGCCGTCCGCCTCGGCTACGCCGCGAGCTACACCGTTCCGCTGGCCACCGCGGAGTCCGGCACGCTCGGCGCGGCCGTCTGGTTCTACGACGAGCCGGCCGCACCGGTCGAGCGCCAGTGCCACCTCGTCGGCCTCTACATGCGCTATGCCACCGAGCATCTGGCCCGCCTGCTGGAACTCGAGCGGGCCCGTGCCACCGTCGCGACCGTGGCGGAGGAGCTGCTGCCCAGCCGCCTGCCCCGGGTGCCCGGTGTCCAGCTGGCCGCCCGGCACGTCCCCGGCCGGAACGGCGGCGGCGACTGGTACGACGCTCTGCCGCTGCCCGAGGGAGCGCTGGGGCTCGCGGTCGGGTCGGTCAGCGGCTGCGGCCCGAGTGCGCTCGCCGCGATGGGCAGGCTGCGGGCGTCCCTGCGGGCGTACGCGGTGATGGAGGGCGAGGACCCGGTCGCGGTCCTGTCCGACCTGGAGCTGCTGCTGCGGCTCACCGAGCCCGCGCGGACGGCCACAGCACTCTTCGCGTACGCCGAACCGGCAGCCAGGAAGATCGTGCTCGCCGGCGCCGGGCACACGCCGCCGCTGGTGATCGGCGAACGCCGCACGGAGTTCGTCGAGACGTCCCTGTCCGCCCCGCTGGGGATGCTCGCCTGCTGGGAGGCGCCGAGCGTGGAGCTGTCCCCCCAGCCGGGAGAAACGGTGCTGCTGTACACGGACGGGCTGCTGCGACGCACGGGCGACGCGATGGACCGCGCCTTCGCCCGGCTGCAGTCGGCGGCGGCGAGCGTCCCACGGGCGCTGCGCGACGATCCGGCGGCGATCGCCGACCACGTCCTGCGCACCCTGCTGCCGGAGGGCCGGGGCCGTACATCCGGCGGAACGGACGGCGGAGAGGACATCGTCCTGCTCGCCGCCCGGTTTGACTGATTCTTCACATCCATTCGGGTCGCCCACCGCTCACACATACGATGGACGCGTCCCCCTTGCCGACCACGGCGGGCGGGGACCGAAGTCGTTTCAGTGAAGGCCTGACAGGCCCCAGGAGGCAGACGTGGCGGAGGAGCTCACCCCGGAGACCCCGGAGGACGAGGAGCAGCCGATCAAGCAGCGCAAGAACGGGCTGTACCCGGGCGTTTCCGACGAGCTGGCCGAGAACATGACCACCGGCTGGGCGGACACCGAACTGCAGGGTCTCGAGCCCATCGCACAGGCCGAGCAGACCGCCGCCCGCCGGGCCGCGCTCTCCGCGCGCTTCCCCGGCGAGCGCCTGGTGATCCCCGCGGGCAACCTCAAGACGCGCTCCAACGACACGGAGTACAGCTTCCGCGCGTCCACCGAGTACGCCTACCTCACCGGCGACCAGACCGAGGACGGCGTCCTGGTCCTGGAGCCCAAGGGCGACGGCCACCTGGCCACCATCCACCTGCTGCCGCGCTCCAACCGTGAGAACGGCGAGTTCTGGCTGTCCGGCCAGGGCGAGCTGTGGGTCGGCCGCCGGCACTCCCTCGCCGAGGCCGAGCAGCTGCTGGGCATTCCGGCCGAGGACGTGCGCGAGCTGCCCGCGAAGCTGCGCGAGGCCACGGGTCCCGTGCGTGCCGTGCGCGGCCACGACGCCGGCATTGAGGCGGCACTGACCGACAAGGTCACCGCGGAGCGCGACGAGGAGCTGCGGGTCTTCCTCTCCGAGGCGCGCGCCGTGAAGGACGCGTTCGAGATCGGCGAACTGCAGAAGGCGTGCGACTCCACCGCGCGCGGCTTCGAGGACGTGGTCAAGGTCCTGGACAAGGCCGAGGCCACCAGCGAGCGCTATATCGAGGGCACGTTCTTCCTGCGCGCCCGTGTCGAGGGCAACGACGTCGGCTACGGCTCCATCTGCGCCGCCGGCCCCCACGCCACCACCCTGCACTGGGTGCGCAACGACGGCCCGGTCCGCTCCGGCGACCTGCTGCTGCTCGACGCGGGCGTGGAGACCCACACCCTCTACACCGCGGACATCACGCGCACCCTGCCCATCAGCGGCCGCTACACCGAGCTCCAGCGCAAGATCTACGACGCGGTGTACGAGGCTCAGGAGGCGGGCATCGCGGCCGTGAAGCCGGGCGCCAAGTTCCGCGACTTCCACGACGCCTCGCAGCGCGTGCTCGCCGAGAAGCTCGTCGAGTGGGGCCTCGTCGAGGGGCCCGTGGAGCGTGTTCTCGAGCTGGGTCTGCAGCGCCGCTGGACCCTGCACGGCACCGGCCACATGCTCGGCATGGACGTCCACGACTGCGCCGCCGCGCGCACCGAGGCGTACGTCGACGGCACCCTGGAGCCCGGCATGTGCCTCACCGTCGAGCCCGGCCTCTACTTCCAGGCCGACGACCTGACCGTGCCGGAGGAGTACCGCGGCATCGGCGTGCGGATCGAGGACGACATCCTCGTCACCGAGGACGGCAACAGGAACCTCTCGGCCGCACTGCCGCGCCGGGCCGACGAGGTCGAGGCCTGGATGGCGTCGCTGACGCAGGGCTGACCGGACGGAAGGTCCCAGGAGGGCGCGCGCTCACGACACGTCGAGCAGCGCGCCCTTCCGCCATTTCAGGACCTTGTCGAAGCTGACCACCGCGCCGCGCCCCGGCCTGTTGCGGACGTGGACGTGGTCGGCGAGCTGCTCGATCAGGCAGAGCCCGCGGCCGCTCTCCGCGCCGGGGGCCGGCAACGTCATGGGGCCGCCGCGCAGCGGGCCGCGCCGGGTGGGGAAGCCGGGCCCCGAATCGGCGACCTCGATACGGCACTTCTCGCCGTCCAGATAGGCAGTGACGCGGTACGCCTCGGACGCCTCGCCGGTGTCACGGCCGCCACCGTGCTCCACCGCGTTCGCACACGCCTCGGTCAGGGCGACCGACAGGTCGTAGGAGATGTCCGGATCGACGCCCGCGGTCTCCATGGTGCCCAGCAGCAGACGCCGGGCGAGCGGCACACTCGCAGCCTCGCGCCGCAAATGGAGGGACCACCAGATGCTCATGCTCCAGCCTCCTGGCCGCGGCTCGACATACCGATACGTATTGCCCGCCGCCACGGTCGGTAAGCGCCTCGTCGCAGTGACGGCCCTCGTTCGGCGGATGCGCATGCGCCGGCCGCCGGTGTATGTCGGCAAACGGGATCTTCCGGACCTGCCACACGGTGGCCGGCACCCGGGTGCGATGATGACCCGGCCATGTCCTCCATACGCCGAGCACGCGACGGAGCCGGTCTGCGGCTGCTGAGGGCCGCGGTGTTCACCGCGGTCTGCGTCGTGCTGTCCGCGACGGGACATGTGCTGGCCGCCTGCAAGGCAGTGCCCCTGTGGACCCTGGTTCTCGGTTTCGTCGGGGTGTTCGTCGTGGTGACGCCGCTCGCCGGGCGGGAGCGTTCGCTGCCGGCCATCGCGGGTGTGCTCACCGTGGGTCAGCTCGGTCTGCACACGATGTTCGCCGCCGGGCAGGGGCAGCTGCGGCTCGCGCCGACGGCGGACGACACCCTGATCAGGATGGCCGCGAAGCTGGTGTGCGGGGCGGGTGCCGCGTCCATGACCCCAGCCGACGCCCGTCGCATCGTCACCCTGGCCGGCGTCGACCCCGAAGCAGCCACCGCCCACGCACACATGGCGGATGCCGCGGCCGCTCCGGCGCTGCTGCCGACCCTGCCCATGGTGCTCGGTCATCTGCTGGCCGCGCTCGTGACCGGGCTGCTGCTGCGACGCGGCGACGCGGCACTGCTGCGACTGATCCGACTGTCGGCCGACTCGGCACACGAGGTGGCGGAGACCGCCTGGCTGCGCCCGCTGCGCGCCGCGCTCGCGCTCGTGAGGGCTCTGCGCGCCGGTCTGCGGAGGGCGTTCGGTGCCGGGCCGCGGCTCGCGCCCTCGGCGGACGGGCCACCTGCACCGACAGCGGCGCAGGAACTTCAGCACACGGTGATCAGGCGCGGGCCGCCGCCCGTATTCGTCCTCAGCGCCTGACGCGGCTCACTCGACAGGAGTGGTGCCGCGGTGCCCGCGCACACCCGTGCGCCGCCGGCACACCCACCTCTTCCTCACCGTGGAGCTTTCTGTCATGAACGTTTCCCGTCTCGCCGCCACGTCCGCCGTCGCCGCCACGTCCGTGCTGGTGTTCTCCGGCGCCGCCTTCGCGCACGTCGGCGTGCAGCCGCAGGGCGAGGCCGCCAAGGGCGGTTACGCGGTCGTCAACGTCAAGGTGCCCAACGAGCGCGACAACGCCTCGACCACCAAGGTCGAGATCAACCTGCCCACCGAGCACCCGCTGTCGTCCGTGATGCCGCAGCCGGTGCCGGGCTGGAAGGTCAAGGTCGAGAAGGCGAAGCTGGACAAGCCGCTCGAGGTGCACGGCAAGCAGATCACCGAAGCGGTCACCAAGGTCACCTGGACCGCGGACGGCGCGAAGATCGGTCCCGGCGAGTTCCAGCAGTTCCCGCTCTCCCTGGGCCGACTGCCCGAGGACGCCGACCAGATGGTGTTCAAGGCCATCCAGACGTACGACAACAAGGAGGTCGTGCGCTGGATCGAGGAGCCGACCGAGGGCGGCGAGGAGCCCGAGTCGCCGGCTCCCGTCCTCAAGCTGTCGGCCGCCTCCGACGACCACCACGGCGCGGACGCGACCGGCGCCGCCGCGAAGGACGACGCGAAGGCCTCCGGCCACGGCGAGGACGCGAAGTCCGAGACGGCGTCCAACGACAGCAGCGACTCCACCGCCCGCATCCTGGGCATCGTCGGCATTCTCGTCGGCGCCGCGGGCGTGGCCTTCGGCGTACTGGCCGGACGCCGCCGCTCGGCCTGACCGGTCCCGCACCGAACCCGTTTCGAAAGAGAATCTGATGCACAACCCCAAGAACGACGGGGAGACCCGCCGCAGCCGGCGCGCACCGCTGGTCGCGGCGGTCGCCGTCACGGCCGTGTTCGCCGTCGCGGCGAGCTTCGCCCTCACGCAGAACAACACGGACAACGGCAGCCCGGTCACCGATGTCTCCGCAGAGGCGAAGACCAAGGCGGCGACGGTGCTCACCCAGCCGTACACCAAGCCGGACCTCGTGCTGACCGACACCAGCGGGAAGAAGTACGACCTGCGCGAGGAGACCAAGGGCAAGCCGACGCTGATCTACTTCGGCTACACGCACTGCCCCGACGTCTGCCCGCTGACGATGAGCAACATCGCCGTCGCCAAGAAGCAGCTTCCCAAGGCCGACCAGGACAAGCTCCAGGTCGTCTTCGTCACCACCGACCCCGAGCGGGACACCCCCGCCGAGCTCGCCAAGTGGCTGCCCAGCGCGGGCGACCCGTCCTTCGTCGGACTGACCGGGGACTTCCCGACCATCCAGGCGGGCGCGCGGCAGATCGGCATCGGCATCGACGCGCCGAAGAAGGAGAAGGACGGGACGGTCGTGTCCATGCACGGCGCCCAGGTCGTCGCCTTCTCCCCGAAGACCGACCAGGGCTACGTCCTGTACGGCGAGAACACCTCGGTCGACGAGTACGCGAAGGACCTGCCGAAGCTGATCGAGGGGAAGAAGCCGTGAGGCGACGTGCTCCTCTCGTCGTCGCCGCCGCACTGGGCGCCGGCCTGGCGCTGGCCGGCTGCTCGGCCGACAGCGGGCCCGAGTTGAAGGTCAGCGGTGCGTTCATGCCGCAGCCCGTCGACGACATGGCCGCCGGCTTCCTCACCGTCGAGAACGGCGGCGGCAGCGCGGACAGGCTCACCTCGGTCACCAGCACCATCTCGGACGACGTCACGATCCACGAGACGAAGGACCAGAAGATGCGGGAGGTGAAGGCCTTCGACATCCCCGCGGGCGGCACGCTCGACCTCGAACGAGGCGGCAGCCACATCATGTTCATGTCGCTCAAGCAGCAGCCGAAGCAGGGCGAAAAGGTCTCGGTCGAACTGCACTTCGAGAAGTCCGGCCCGATCAAGGTCGAACTTCCCGTGAAGGAGACCACCTACAACCCGCAGAAGCACTGAGCACCGAGGGACTGATCACGTGATGACAGCCACCGCCCCGCGCTTCGGCCCGTCCCCGGTCCGGGTGCTGCTCGCCGTGACCGTGCTGGTCGGCACGCTCCTCGGCGCACTGCTGGCCGGCGCGAGCCCCGCGTCGGCGCACGCCGCGCTCACAGGAAGCAATCCGAAGGACGGGGCGGTGGTGGCCACCGCGCCCAAGGAGGTCACCCTCACCTTCTCCGAGCAGATCGCCATGGGCGACGACTCGATCCGGGTCCTCGAGCCGAGCGGCAAACGCGCCGACACCGCCAAGGTCCGCGATCTCGGCACAGGCGGCACCGTCGCCTACGGTGTCGATCTGCACGCCGGGCTGCCCGACGGCACCTACACGGTCGCCTGGCAGGCCGTCTCCGCGGACAGCCACCCCGTGCGCGGAGCGTTCACCTTCTCCATCGGTGCGCCTTCCAGGACCGAGGTCGCAATGCCCGACGAGGAGGCCGGCGGCGGAGTCGTCGGCGTCCTGTACGGCATCGCACGCTACGCCGCCTACGGCGGATTCATCCTGCTCGCCGGCGGCGCCGCCTTCGTGCTCCTGTGCTGGCAACGCGGTGCCGCGGTCCGGCCGGTGCAGCGCCTCGTCGTCCAGGGCTGGGTCGCCATGACCGCTTCGACCCTGGCGATGCTGCTGCTCCGCGGGCCCTACACCCGCTCCGGCGGCCTCGGGGACGTGCTCGACCTCGGGGAACTGCCAGCCGTCCTGGAGACCAAGACGGGCGCGGCGCTCGTCTCACGGCTGCTGCTGCTCGGCGCGGCCGCACTGTTCGTCGCGGTCCTGTTCGGCGCGTACGCCCGCACGTCCCCCACCGACCTGCCCGACGACGCTTCGAGCCGTTCGGGCGAGGACAGGGCCACGCAGAAGGATCTGACCTTCGGTCTCGGCATCGGCGGCACGGTCGTCGCGGCCGGGATCGCAGGAACGTGGGCGCTGTCCGAGCACGCCTCGACCGGCATCCAGCCCGGCATCGCGATGCCCGTCGACGTACTGCACCTGCTGGCCGTCGCGGTCTGGCTCGGCGGTCTCGCCACCCTGCTGACCGCGCTCTACCGGTCACCCGACGTCGAACGGCGGGCGGTCCGGCGCTTCTCGACCGTCGCCTTCATCAGCGTGATCGTGCTCACCGTGACCGGCCTGTACCAGTCGTGGCGGCAGGTCGGCTCGTGGTCGGCGCTGACCGGGACGTCGTACGGGCAGCTGCTGCTGATCAAGGTCGGACTCGTCGCGGTGATGGTCGGCGTCGCGTGGATCTCGCGGCGCTGGACCCGTCGGCTCGCCGACGTGAGCGCGGAGGCGACGGAGGACGAGCTCGCCGACGTGAGCGAGGAGGCCGACGGGGACAAGAAGGGAACGGTCGGCCAGGACGACGGCACGACGTCCGACGTCGACCCGAAGCGCGCCGCGCAGCTCGCCCGCCAGAAGGCCGCCGTGGCGACGGCCGAACGCAGGCGGAACAGGGACGCGGACAACGAGCGTTCGGGGCTGCGCCGTTCCGTGCTGGCGGAGACGGGCATCGCGGTGGTGCTGCTGGCCGTGACGACGGTGCTCACCTCCACCGAGCCGGGCCGTACGGAGGAGGAGGCCGCCAAAGGCGGCGCCTCACAGGCCGCCCCGGCGAGGCCCGCGGGCCCCGCCGAAATCACGATGCCCTTCGACACCGGCGGCCGGAACGGCAAGGGAACCGTACGGCTCAGTCTCGACCCGGCGCTCTCCGGCGCCAACGACATGCACGTCTGGATCGAGTCGCCGGACGGCAAGGCGCTGGACGCCCCCGAGGTGAAGGTCTCCTTCACCCTGAAGGCGAAGGAGATCGGCCCGCTGCCGATCACTCCGGACCGCCTCACCGCGGGACACTGGACCGCGAGCGCCGTCCAGATCCCGATGCCGGGCGACTGGCAGGTCAAGGTGACCGTGCGGACATCGGACATCGACCAGACGACCATCGACAAGAACATCAAGATCGGTTGAACCACCCGTGACACCCGTGACACCTGCGACATCCGCCGACGGCCCACCGGCGAGCGGCGGCGACATCTCCCGGCGGCGCCTTCTGGGCACCGCCGGCGCCGTCGGCGCGACCGGGCTGGTGCTCGGGGCGGCGGGAGGCGCTGTCGCCTACGCGGCAGCGGACGAGAGTCCCACGGCCCTGGCCACGGTCGGATCCACGGGCATCGCCTTCCACGACCGCCCGCACCAGGCCGGCATCACGGAGCCGCAGCAGGCGCACGGCCATCTGGTCGCCTTCGACCTTTCCCCCGGCGCGGGACGCAAGGAGGCGGCGGCCCTCATGCGTCGCTGGTCGGTGCTGGCGGGCGAGCTCATGGCGGGCAGACCGGCGGGCGACGGCGACACGGGTGTCGCGCTGGACGCCGGGCCGTCGTCGTTGACCGTCACCTTCGGGTTCGGCCGTTCCTTCTTCGGCCGCACGTCCCTGGTGGCGCAACGGCCGCCGGGCCTCGATCCACTGCCCGCCTTCTCCGCCGACCAGCTGGACGCGCGGCGCAGCGACGGTGATCTGTGGGTGCAGATCGGCGCGAACGACGCGCTGGTCGCCTTCCACGCCCTGCGCGCGGTCCAGAAGGCGGCGGGGGAGGCCGCCCGGGTCCGCTGGCAGATGAACGGCTTCAACCGCTCGCCCGGTGCGACCACGCAGCCCATGACCGCGCGCAACCTCATGGGCCAGGTCGACGGCACCGGCAACCCGAAGCCGTCGGAGCCGGACTTCGAGAAGCGGCTCTTCGTTCCGGCCGGCACCGACCACCCCTGGCTCGAGGGCGGCTCCTACGCCGTCGTGCGCCGTATCCGGATGCTGCTCGACGACTGGGAGAAGCTCTCCCTGGCGAAGCAGGAACGTGTCATCGGGCGGCGCAAGTCCGACGGCGCCCCGCTGACCGGCGGCACGGAGACGACCGAGCTCGACCTGGACAAGGCCGGCCCCGACGGAAAGCTCGTCGTCCCCGACAACGCGCACGCCCGTATCTCCGCGCCGGAGCAGAACGGCGGCGCGGCCATGCTGCGCCGGCCGTTCTCCTTCCACGACGGGATCGCCGCGGACGGAACGCCCGACGCGGGGCTGCTCTTCATCTGCTGGCAGGCCGATCCGCTGCGCGGATTCGTGCCGGTGCAGCGCAAACTCGACCGGGGCGACGCCCTGTCCGCGTTCATCCGTCACGAGGCGAGCGGGCTGTTCGCGGTGCCGGGCGGGCCGAAGAAGGGCGAGTACGTGGGACAGCGGCTGCTGGAGTCGTGATGCGCGGTTCCGCGGCCCATTAGGGTGACGGTATGTCGGCCACGCGCTTCACCTATCTCGGTCCCGAGGGCACCTTCACCGAAGCCGCCCTGCGCACTCTCCCCGAAGCCGCCACCCGGGAGCTGGTCCCGATGCTCTCCGTGCCGGCGGCGCTCGACGCCGTACGCGCCGGTGAGGCCGCGGCCGCTCTCGTACCGATCGAGAACTCGGTCGAGGGCGGCGTCACCGCCACACTCGACGAGCTGGCGTCCGGCGAGCCGCTGATGATCTACCGCGAGGTGCTGCTCCCCATCGCCTTCGCGCTGCTGGTGCGCCCGGGAACGACACTCTCCGAGGTGAAGACCGTGACCGGGCATCCGGTCGCGCAGCCGCAGGTGCGGAACTGGCTGCGCAAGAACCTGCCGGACGCCCTGTGGGAGTCCGCCGCCTCGAACGCCGACGGCGCGCGGCTGGTGCAGGAGGGGCGCTACGACGCCGCCTTCGCGGGCGAGTTCGCGGCCGCCACCTACGGGCTGGTGCCCCTGGTCACCGAGATCCATGACGCGGAGAACGCGGAGACGCGCTTCGTCCTGGTGGGACGGCCGGCCAGGCCGTCGGCGCCGACCGGGGCGGACAAGACCTCCGTGGTCATCTGGCTGGGCGACGACCACCCGGGTGCGCTGCTGGAGCTGCTGCAGGAGTTCGCCGTGCGCGGGGTCAACCTGATGCTGATCCAGTCGCGACCGACGGGCGCCGGTATCGGCAACTACTGCTTCGCCGTCGACGCCGAAGGTCATATCGCGGACCGGCGGGTGGGCGAGGCCCTGATGGGGCTCAAGCGGATCTGCCCCAAGGTGCGCTTCCTCGGCTCGTACCCGCGCGCCGGAGTGACGGCGGCGGACGTACGGCCGCTGCGGGCCGGCACGTCGGACACGGAGTTCACGGCGGCCTCGGACTGGCTGGCGCGCTGCCAGGACGGCCGGGCCTGAGTCGGCGGGCGGCTCGGCCACCGGTCCTACCTGCAGATTTTCGTTATCCACAGATCTTGTCCACAGGCACGCGTCTCGACCTGGGGACAAGTCGACAACAGGACGTCACGAGGTCGACAAATCGGCTCACCCGCCTTCTTTCGTCCACAGAACGGCAGGTCGAACCTGTCACCCGCATTCCATTGATCAACTCTTTGGGGCGAGGAATTCCCACCCGAATGAGTGCGTGACGCCGGTTTGGGATGGGAATCCTTCGGCGCGCGGACCGGTCCCGGAATGATCACTTCCGCAATCCACAGATCCACCACACAGCCTGTGGATAACCGCTCCGATCCCGGTGCCCCTGTGGACAAGCCCCCCACGAGAGCCGGGGAACACAAAGGATCATGATCGGTCCAAGGGCGGCCCCGCTGCCCCTTTCGACGAAAAGCGCCGCGATTACCGACGCCCGCGGATGCGTTTTGCCGCCCCTTAATGAATTCCGGCAAGTCTCGCAAAAAGGGTGAAGAGACACGCGTGCCGATATGCGGTGGGGTGGGGCGAGTGCGCACCGGTAGCCTGGTGGGGTGATTGACCTTCGCCTGCTCCGTGAGGACCCCGACCGTGTTCGCGCCTCCCAGCGCTCCCGTGGAGAGGACGTCGGCCTCGTCGACGCCCTGCTCTCCGCCGACGAGCGGCGAAGGTCCTCGGGCCTCCGCTTCGACGAGCTGCGCTCCGAGCAGAAGTCGCTCGGCAAGCTCATCCCCAAGGCCACGCCCGACGAGCGCGCCGAGCTGCTCAAGAAGGCCGAGCAGCTGAAGACGGACGTCAAGGCGGCGGAGGCCGAGCAGAACGACGCCGACGAGGAGACCCGCCGGCTGCTGCTCCAGCTCGGCAACATCGTCCACGAGGACGTCCCGGTCGGCGGCGAAGAGGACTTCGTCGTCCTCGAGACGCACGGCACGATCCGCGACTTCGGCGCCGAGGGCTTCGCGCCCAAGGACCACCTGGAGCTCGGCGAGGCGCTCGGCGCCATCGACGTCGAGCGCGGCGCCAAGGTGTCCGGCTCGCGCTTCTACTACCTCACGGGTGTCGGCGCGCTTCTTGAGCTCGCCCTGGTCAACGCCGCCATCGCGCAGGCCACGGAGGCCGGCTTCATCCCGATGCTGACCCCGGCGCTGGTCCGTCCGCGCGCCATGGAGGGCACCGGCTTCCTGGGCCAGGCCTCGGAGAACGTGTACCACCTGGAGAAGGACGACTACTACCTGGTCGGCACGTCCGAGGTACCGCTCGCCGCGTACCACATGGACGAGATCATCGACGCCGACAAGCTGCCGCTGCGGTACGCGGGCTTCTCGCCCTGCTTCCGCCGCGAAGCCGGTACGTACGGCAAGGACACCCGCGGCATCTTCCGGGTCCACCAGTTCGACAAGGTCGAGATGTTCTCGTACGTCGCCCCGGAGGACGCCGAGGCCGAGCACAAGCGTCTCCTCGACTGGGAGAAGCAGTGGCTCACCTCCCTGGAGCTGCCGTTCCAGGTGATCGACGTGGCCACCGGCGACCTGGGGGCCTCCGCCTCGCGCAAGTTCGACTGCGAGGCGTGGATCCCGACCCAGGGCAAGTACCGCGAGCTCACGTCGGCGTCCAACTGTGACGGCTTCCAGGCCCGCCGGCTCGCGGTGCGCATGCGTGACGGCAAGAAGGTGCAGCCGCTGGCGACGCTGAACGGCACCCTGTGCGCCGTGCCGCGCACCATCGTGGCGATCCTCGAGAACCACCAGCTCGCCGACGGCTCCGTACGGGTGCCGGAAGTGCTGCGCCCGTACCTCGGGGGACGCGAACTGCTGGAGCCGATCTCCAAGTGAGCCCCGCTCCCTTCCCGTACAAGCTCGTCGCCACCGATCTCGACGGCACACTGCTGCGGGACGACGACACGGTCTCCGAACGCACACGTGACGCACTCGCCGCAGTCACCGCGGCGGGCGCCGCGCACATCATCGTCACCGGGCGGGCCGTGCCGTGGACCCGGCACATCCTGGACGACCTGGGATACGACGGTCTGGCCGTGTGCGGGCAGGGGGCGCAGGTCTACCACGCGGGCGAGCACCGGCTGCTGACCTCCGTCACGCTCGACCGGCAGCTGGCCGGCCTGGCGCTGTCCAAGATCGAGGCGGAGGTCGGACCGCTGCTGCTGGCGGCGAGCCGCGACGGACTCGAGGGCGACGTGCTGGTCGGCTCCGGCTACCGGGTGCAGGAAGGCCCCCTGCCGTACGTGCCGATGCAGGATCCGACCGATCTGTGGGCCGCCCCGCTCAACAAGGTCTACATCCAGCATCCGACGCTGGACGACGACGAGCTGGCAACGGCCGCCAGGGCGACGGTCGGCAGCCTGGTGGACGTGGTCATGGCGGGCGCGGGCGTCGTGGAGATCCTGCCGCTGGGGCTCAGCAAGGCCACCGGCCTGTCGCTGGCAGCACGGCGGCTCGGGCTGCGTGCGTCGGACACGATCGCCTTCGGCGACATGCCGAACGACATTCCGATGTTCGGCTGGGCCGCGCACGGTGTGGCGATGGCCAACGCGCACGACGAACTGAAGGCCGTGGCCCACGAGATCACCGCGTCGAACGAGCACGACGGCATCGCGGTGGTACTGGAACACCTGCTGGCGGGCTGAGGCGTCCGGGAGGGGGCGGCCCGCGCGGATGCGCGCTCGAAGCGGCCGCCCCCTGGGCGGCCGCCCGGCGGCCGTGCGGAGTGCGATGACTACTCCGCGGCCTGCCAGGTGCCGCCTCGACGGGAGCGCGACGGACCGGGACTCGAACTCCTGGTCATCGCCGTGCTCCTCTCCCGGTCGGTGGCGCCGGTCGCACTGGCGTGCTGTACCGGCTATGCAACTCTGCCGGGCCTGCCGTGGTGGCGCCACCGATTAATCAGCGCCTCAAGGACGCCTGATCAGCGCTCGTTCAGCGCCTCCTGCGCCGTCGCAGATCCCGCAGCTGCCGGGCGAAGTCGTCCATCCTGGCGTCCATCCGGATCATGTCGTCGGACAGCTCGCACAGCCGGTTGCTCATCGCCGCGACGACCCGGTTCGTGGCATCGAGCCGTTGGTCGAGGCTGTCGAGGCGCTGGGACATCCGCTCCAGCACCGGCCCGAGTTCCTGCAGTGCCGTCCCGACACCGGCGAGGCACTGCTCGAGGTTCGTGACGCGCCGGTCGAGGGACGCGTAGCCCTCACGCCAACCTTCCTCGGCGTCGAGGAGGTATGTGCGCACCCGGCGGGCGATGTCGCTGTCGCGCAGAAGCATGGCCACGTTGAGCACTGCCCGGCGCGTGAAGAGGGTGAGGCTGGAGCGGCGCTGTGGATAACTTCCCTCGCCCTCGGATGAGAGGGACACGTTGTCCCTCTGATATTTGCCCAGGTCAGAGCCCTTCACCACCTGCATTCCGTTCTCGGTGAGCTCATCCCGATGGCGTTGCGTCACCTTCTTGATGACCTCTGTGGATACTTCGAAGTACCGCGCGACCCCCTCTGTGGACACGTGGACGCTGTCAGGAAGCAGCCGCAGGGCCTTCACCTTGTCGAGGGCCTCTACCCGCCCCACATGCTCGACGCGCATCGCGCGCGACTCGAGCAGGGCGATTTCCGATGGCATGGGATGCCTTCCGTTCGTGATCCGTCATGGACGGCCCTCCCCGGGCCCAGGGGCGGAGGTCGGCTCACGGTGCAATCCACTCAATGACCGGCCCGGACGGTGTGCTCACCGCCGGCACCGGCAATCCCCGACTTCACGAACCCTCGACGTCACGAACTCCAGTTGCCTCCACGCACACTGAACAACGAGCCGATAAACGTACAGTTACGCGATACGCCTCGGCCCCCGCCCGCAGGGGCAGGGGCCGAGGCTAGGCGAGGCCGTCACGGTCGCCGTCTCACTCCCGGTCGGCTCACTCCTCGCCGGCGAGCTTGAGGACCCGGAGCTTCTGGCCCGCGTACCAGGTGGCCACCACCGTGACGCCCACCAGCAGCGCGATCGCCGCCGGCATGCCCACGTCGGAGCCGATCAGCCCCTCGCCGCCGATCTTCTCCGCGAGCGACAGCGACCACTGCTGGACACTGAGCGTGCGGGCGCCGGCCACCAGGCTGCCGAAGAGCGTCTCCCACACCAGGGCGTAGACGAGTCCGATGACCACGGCGTGCCGGCTGACCGTGCCGAGGAGGAGGAAGAGGGCGCTGTACGCGACGGACGCGACGAGCGCCGCCACCGTGTAGGCGATGGCGACCTGTTGGCCGTTGCCGTTCAGGATGAATCCGGCGATGAACGTGGGCACCGCGGAGAAGGCCATCGTCACGGCGATCGCGACGATCAGCTTGGTGAAGATGATCGTCGGCCGCTTCACGGGCTTGGCGAGCAGGTAGACGATCGAACCGTCGTCGATCTCGGGGCCAATCGAGCCGGTGCCCGCGATGACTCCGATCAGCGGCACCATCGTGGCGAGGGCGAACCCGCCGAGCACATCGGCGGCGACCTGGTCGTCCGCGCCGTTGAAGGCCCGCACGGCTGCCGCGATCAGCAGCAGCAGTCCCGGCAGCACGAACAGGATCGCGGCCCGGCGCCTGCCGAGAACGGCCCGATAGGTGAGCCGGGCGACTGTGGGGTCGTACATGGACGTCACAGCTCCTTTCAGGCCGCTACGAGGTAGGAGAAGACCGACTCGAGGGACTCGTCGGAGGGGGAGACCGTGAGCAGCCGGATGGAGTGCTCGCGGGCGACCTTGGGAAGCAGCTCGGTGAAGCGGCCGAAGTCGACGGCCTGGACGCGCAGCGCGCCCTCCGCCAGGTCGACCTCGATGCCCGCCGTCGACGGGTCCGCGATGAGGGCCGCGGCGAGCGCCCGGTCGTCGCTGGATCGTACGAGATAGCGGTGCGGCCGGTCCGTCATGAGCCGGCGGATGCGGCGGAAGTCCCCGCTCGCCGCGTGGCGGCCGGCGACGATCACCTCGATGTGGGAAGCGAGTTGCTCGACCTCCTCGAGGATGTGCGAAGAGAACAGGACCGTGCGGCCCTCCGCACCCATGCGCCGCAGCAGGTCCATCAGCTGCATGCGCTGGCGCGGGTCCATGCCGTTGAACGGCTCGTCGAGCAGCAGCACGGACGGCTCGTGAACGAGCGCGGACGCCATCTTCACCCGCTGGCGCATGCCCTTGCTGTACGTCGAGATCTTGCGGTCCTGCGCGTACTCCATCTCGACCGTGGCGAGCGCCTTCTGGGCCTCTTCGGCGCCCAGGCCGTGCAGTTCGGCGTTGGCGACGACGAACTCGCGTCCGGTGAGGAAGTCGTACATCGCCTCGCGCTCAGGGACGATGCCGATCTGCCGGTACACCGACTCGTTGCGCCAGATCGGGGCCCCGTCGATGGTGACGGTGCCGTTGGAGGGGGCGAGAAAGCCGCCCATCATGTTGATGAGGGTGGACTTTCCGGCACCGTTGGGGCCGAGGAGGCCGGTGACGCCCGGACCGATGGTCATGGTCACGTCGTTGACGGCCACGACGTTGCCGAACCACCGCGAGGTGTTGTCAATGCTGATGGTGGTCACAGCCCGACCTTTCGGTAGCGGCGCATGAGGACGCCGTACGAACCGGCGACGAGCGCGAGGAGGACGAGCAGGTAGACCACGCCCGCCCCGGCGCCGGGGCCCTCGCCGCCAGGGAACGCGGATTCGGCACCGAGGAAGGCGGTCTGCACCCCGTCGATGAGCGTGACCGGCGAGAACAGACCGAGCCACTTGATGACCCCGGCCGACCCGGTCTCCCAGGCGATGGCCTGGACGGTGGAGACCGCGCCGTAGGTGATGGTGAGCGTCGCGATCACGGCGGCGACGCCGAATCCGCGGCGCGGCGTGAACGCGGCGAGCACCAGCCCGATCCCGCCGAAGAGGACGGACAGGAGAGCCACGGACACCATGCCCTGCGCGAAGCCCTTCGTCTGGTCGGCGAAGTCGAACTCGGCCAGCAGCGCGCCCAGATAGAGGATCACCAGCGGTGTCGCGGTGAGCACGAAGACGGCGGATGCCATGGCCGCGAACTTGGCGAGCACGTAGTCGACGCGTTCGATCGGGCGCGAGAAGTACAGCGGTACCGATTTGAAGCGCAGGTCGCGGGAGACGGACTGCGGTGCCTGGGCGGCGAGGAACAGGGCGATGAGCGCCTGCATGATGATCGCGAAGCGCGTGTACTCGACCGGCAGGTCCGACATCGTCGGTACCGAGATCGCGACCGCCACCATGATCGCGGCGACCAGGCACATGATCCCGAGCAGAATCATCGGCAGGACCTTGGACTTGGCGGATCGGCCGAGTCCGAAGGCGCCGCGCAGCGACTGCGAGTAGAGCGAGCGGCGGGCGTAGCCGCGGCCGAGGCGGGGGCCGTCGTAGTTGCGGTATCCGATGTTGTGGATCCGCGTCGTCTCGGGGGCCTGGCCGCCGTGCGTGTGGGTGCTCATCGGCTCTGCACCTCCATGGCCTGCGCGGCCTCCGGGCGGAAGACCTCCGCGATGTGATGGCGTCGCTGTTCCATCCGGACGAGCCCGAGACCGAGATCGGCGACCGTGTCGCGCACGATGTCGTACGTCTCCTCGCCGGTCGCCTCGAGGAGCAGGATGTGGCCCGCTCCGGGCAGGCCGTCCTCCGTGCGCTCGTGCAGCTGGAGCCCGGCGGCGGCGAGCGCCGCCCGGAGCGCGGCCGTACCGTCGGGGTGGGTGTCGGAGTCGGTGACCTCGACGGCGAGCGTGGTGGTGATCTGCGTGAAGTCCTTGGTGGAGCTGGAGCGCAGCAGCGTGCCACCGTCGATGACGACGACGTGGTCGCAAGTGCGCTCGAGCTCGCCGAGCAGGTGCGAGGTGACCAGGACCGAGATGCCGAAGTCGGTGTGGACGCGGCGGATCAGGCCGAGCATCTCGTCACGGCCGACCGGGTCGAGACCGTTGGTCGGCTCGTCGAGGAGGACCAGCTGCGGGTCGTGGACCAGCGCCTGGGCGAGTTTGACGCGCTGTTTCATGCCGGTCGAGTAGCCGCCGATGGGGCGGTACCGCTCCTCGTACAGACCGACATGGCGCAGGGTGTCCGCGGTGCGTTCCCGCGCTGCCGTCGGGGGGAGGCCGGACATGCGCGCCATGTGCACGACGAACTCGGTGGCCGAGACGTCGGGCGGCAGACAGTCGTGCTCGGGCATGTAGCCGACACGCTCACGGATCTCGGGGCCGCTCGTGGCGACGTCCAGTCCGAGCACGGCGGCCCGCCCCTCCGTGGCGGGGGACAGTCCCAGCAGGATCTTGATCAACGTGGACTTGCCGGCTCCGTTGGCGCCCACCAGTCCGGTCACACCGGGGCCGATGTCCAAGGAGAGCCGGTCAAGCGCGGTCACCCGGGGGAACCGCTTGCTCAGGCTTTCGGTCGCGATCACAGTCACAGTTCGAAGGTAGTGGCGCGCGGCACACCTGACGTCAGCCTCGCGGCTCTATCCGTCTCCGACTCAAGAGGTACAGGCCCGTAGGGGCAAGGCGACCGAAGTGCACGGCGTCCCCGGGTTGTGCACACCCCTTGACGCAGCCGCCGGGCATTGTCACATTCATCAGTGTCAGGTTACGGCTCGTATCGCGCGGGAGACGGACGGTGGCATGGCCTCAGCAGTGACAGCCGAGCGGGCCGCGGAGCTGCGCGGTTTCCGAGACGTCCAGCGCCTGGCTTACGAGTGCGCGGAAGCCGTCGCGGCCCAGCTGAAGCCCGGTGTGACCGAGCGCGGGGCGGCGCGGATGCAGCGGGAGTGGCTGCGCGAGCGCGGAGTGCGGGACTGGTTCCATCTCCCCTTCGCCTGGTTCGGGGACCGCACGGCGTTCACGGACTTCCGGTCACCTCTGCAGTTCTTCCCGACCGACCGTGTCCTGGAGGCGGGGATGCCGTTCATCCTGGACATGGCGCCGGTCCTGGGTGGCTGCACCGCGGACATCGGCTACTCGGGCTGCCTCGGCCCGAGCCCCCTCCACGACAAGCTGCTCGCCGATCTCGAGGCGCACCGTGAGCTGATCCTGCGCGAAGTGCGGGAACGCCGGCCGCTGCGCGAGATCTACGGAAGCGTGGACCGGCTGATGGCCCGCCAGGGGTACGCCAACAGGCACCGCGCCTACCCGTTCGGAGTGATCGCCCACAAGATCGACCGGGTACGGGACCGCCGCTGGTCTCCGAGCCTCTTCGGATTCGGCACCCAGGCACTGAAGGGCCTCGCGAGGGACGCGCTGCACGGCCACCGCGAGGGCTGGTCCCCGCTGTGGAGTCCCTACAAGTTCTCCGACCATCCGCCCCGGCCGGGGCTGTGGGCGGTCGAACCGCACCTCGGGTTCCGGGGTACGGGCGCGAAGTTCGAGGAGATCCTGGTCGTCACCGACTCCAAGGACCCCGAGCAGAGCGCTTTCTGGCTGGACGACGATCTGCCGCATGTGCGGCGTTGGGCACAGGAGAGGAACCGGTGAGCGTGGGAGCACTGTCGGGGGCGCGCGAGCGACGGGTCCGTACGGGAGGAATCGAGCTGTGCGTCGCCGAACTGGGCGACGAGGCACAGCCGACCGTGGTGCTGGTCCACGGGTATCCGGACAGCAAGGAGGTCTGGTCCGAGGTCGCGGGCCGGCTGGCGGACCGCTTCCATGTGGTGTTGTACGACGTCCGGGGACACGGCCGCTCCACGGCGCCGACCCCGCTGCGCGGCGGCTTCACCCTGGAGAAACTGACGGACGACTTCCTGGCGGTGGCCGACGCGGTGAGCCCCGACCGGCCCGTGCACCTCGTCGGCCACGACTGGGGGTCCGTGCAGGCCTGGGAGTTCGCCACGGTCGCGCGTACAGAGGGCCGCATCGCCTCCTTCACCTCCATGTCCGGCCCGTCGCTGGACCACTTCGGACACTGGATCAAGCGGCGGATGAGCCGCCCCACCCCGCGCAGGGTCGGACAACTCCTCGGGCAGGGCGCGAAGTCCTGGTACGTGTACATGCTGCACACACCGGTGCTGCCCGAGCTGGTCTGGCGAGGCCCGCTCGGCAAACGCTGGCCGAAGATTCTTCAGCGCCTCGAGAAGGTGCCCGCGGGCGGATATCCGACGGCTTCGCTGCCTCAGGACGCCGCCCACGGCGCATGGCTCTACCGGGACAACGTCCGGGCCCGGCTGCGCCGCCCCCGCACCGATGCCTACGCCCACGTGCCCGTCCAGCTGATCACCCCGACCGGTGACGCGTTCCTGTCCGAGCGGCTCTACGACGACCTGGGCGAATGGGTGCCCCGGCTGACCCGCCGGTCCGTGGTCGCCAAGCACTGGGTGCCGCGGACACGGCCGGACCAACTCTCCTCATGGATCGCGGAGTTCGTGGACGCACACGAGGGAGGACCGAGCAGGCCGGCGGGGCCGGGGCCGACGGCGAAGCCGGCCGCCGGGGTGTACGCGCAGCGGTTCGGCGGACAGCTCGTCCTGGTGACGGGCGCGGCGAGCGGCATCGGACGGGCCACGGCGTTCGCCTTCGCGGAGGCCGGGGCGCGCATCGTGGCCGTGGACCGGAACGCGGAGGGCGCCGCCAGGACGGCGGAGATGTGCGGGCTCATCGGCGCCCAGGACGCCTGGGGCGAAGTGGTCGACGTCAGCGACGAGCAGGCCATGGAGAAACTGGCCGAGAAGGTCGCCGCCGAGTACGGCATCGTCGATGTGCTGGTCAACAACGCCGGGATCGGACTGTCGGGCACCTTCCTGGACACCAGCTCGGAGGACTGGAAGAAGGTCCTCGACGTCAATCTGTGGGGCGTGATCCACGGCTGCCGGATCTTCGGCGGACAGATGGCGGAGCGCGGCCAGGGCGGCCACATCGTCAACACCGCCTCGGCCGCCGCCTATCTGCCGTCCAGGACCCTGCCCGCGTACAGCACGTCCAAGGCGGCGGTGCTGATGCTCAGCGAATGCCTGCGGGCCGAGCTGGCCGGCCGCGACATCGGCGTCACCGCGATCTGCCCCGGCATCATCAACACCGGCATCACCTCCACTGCCCGCTTCGCCGGAGTGGACGAGATGGAGGAGAAGCGGCGGCAGAAGAAGGCGGCCCGCCTGTACGGGCTGCGCAACTACCCTCCGGAGAAGGTCGCCGACGCGATCCTGCGGGCGGTGGTGCGCAACCAGGCGGTCGTGCCGGTCACCCCCGAAGCCAGGGGCGCGCACTTCATGTCACGGTTCATGCCGGGGGCGCTGCGCGCGTTGACCAGGCTCGAGCCGAGGCTGTGAGCAGCGCAACCGGCCGTCATGGAGGGAGCGGAGAGCCGCGGCTGTGAGCAGCGCAGCCGGCCGTCGTGAAGGGAGCGAATGTGTCCGAGCAGTCAACAGCCGAGTACCGGATCGAGGACCTGGCCCACCACAGCGGCGCCACGGTCCGCACGATCCGGGCCTATCAGGACCGAGGGCTGCTCCCCAAGCCCGAGCGGCGGGGCCGTTCCAACGTGTACGGCTCCGCGCACCTCACCCGTCTGCGCCAGATCGCCGATCTCCTCGAGCGGGGCTACACCCTCGCCTCGATCAAGGAGCTGCTGGACGCCTGGGACACCGGCCGCGGCCTGGGCGGTGTGCTCGGACTCGTGGCCGAGGTGCAGGGGCCGTGGACCGACGAGGAGGCAACCAGGATCTCCCGGAAGGAACTGGAGCGCAGGTTCGGCGGTGCACCCGACGAGGACGCCTTCGCCGACGCGGTGGAGCTCGGCGTACTGGAACCGATTCCCGGGCGTGAGGACGAGTTCCTTGTCCCGAGCCCCCAAGAACTGTCGGTGGCGGCCGAGTTGCACTCGGCGGGCGTACCACTGACGGCGATTTCCGGGCATCTGAGGGAGGTTCGGGAGCAAGTGGAACATATCGCTTCCCGATTCCTGGAGTTCACCACCGAGCATGTCTTCGCCCGCTTTCTCGAACACGGACCGCCGACCGACGACGACGCGGCAGAAGCGGCGGCTCTCGTGCGACGGCTTCGCCCCCTCGCCCGACAGACGCTCGACGCCGAACTGGCGCGCGCCATGCAGACGTTCGCCACCCTGCACCTGCAGCAGCACCTCATGGCCGACGGGCCGCCTCCCGCCGAGGAAAGGCCCACAACGGCCACCCTGCCGGCAGAGACAATGCGCGCTGTACGCGGTCTGGTTGGTGCGGACAATGCAGACGCCTTCGTCCAAGCAGCCACCGAAAGAGAGCTGCACGCCAGGACGTTGGACGACCTGGCGGCAACGCACCGCAGGAACAGACACATTGGGCAAAAGGACTAAAAGTCATGGGCGTTGTCCACAGAGTCGCCAATTCGCCTGTGGATAAGGCGAGTTGGTTGTGGATCAAACCTTCGAGCTGAAATTTTTTGAGTGGCGTCGCCGACATCCGACCCGGCACGCTGACCCCATGAACGCAGGACCCGCCGACACGCCCCCCGACGAGAGGCGCACCGTCAAGGTGTCGAAGTACCTCTCGAAGCATCTTCGCCACCAACCCGACCGCATCGGCATCACCCTCGACGCGAACGGCTGGGTGCGCATCGACGAGCTGATGCGGGCCGCGGCCGAGCACGGCTTCCGGATCACCCGGGCCGAGCTCGACCACGTCGTCGCGGTCAACGACAAACGGCGCTTCACGATCGACGGCGACCGCATCCGCGCCAACCAGGGCCACACCGTCGAGGTCGACCTCGCCCTGCCTGCGGCGGAGCCTCCCGAGTACCTGTACCACGGGACCGTCGCCCGCAGCCTGGACGCGATCCGCGCCGAAGGCCTGCAGCCCATGAACCGTCACGACGTACACCTGTCGCCCGACCGGGAGACCGCGACGCGCGTCGGTGCGCGCCGCGGCAAGCCGGTCGTCCTCCCCGTGCACGCGGGCGCGCTCCACCGGGCGGGCCATATCTTCCGGGTGAGCGCCAACGGCGTCTGGCTCACCGACTCCGTGCCCCCGGAATTCATCCGCTTCCCCGGGGACCGGTAGACCACCGGCCCGGCCGCCGGGCTCGCGCGCCGCCGGCGGCCCGGCTGATCCCCCCACCGGGCCCGCGCGCCGCGGGCGGCCCTCAGCCGCCGAGCTGGGCCAGGCCCTCGGTCGCGATCTGCTCGAAGACGGCCTGATCGGCCGCGAAGTCGGAGTCGGGGATGGGGGCGTGGATCGCGATCTCGGTGAAGCCGAGTTCGAAGTGCCTGCCCGCGAAGTCCACGAACGCGTCCAGCGACTCGAGCGGTCGGCCGCGGTCCGGCGTGAATCCGGTGAGCAGGATCTTGTCCAGCTCACCGACGCTCCTGCCGCTGTCGGCACACGCCTTGGCGAGTTTGTCGATCTGCCCGCGGATGGCGTCGCGGGACTGTTCGGGCGTGCCCGTCTCGAAAAGCTTCGGGTCGCCGGTGGTCACCCAGGCCTGCCCGTACCGCGCCGCGAGCTTCAGCCCGCGCGGGCCGGTCGCGGCGACCGCGAACGGCAGTCGCGGCCGCTGCACGCACCCGGGGATGTTGCGCGCCTTGACCGCGGAGTAGAAGGCGCCTTCCTGCGTCACGGAGTCCTCGGTCAGCAGCCGGTCGAGCAGCGGGACGAACTCGGCGAACCGGTCGGCGCGTTCCCGCGGTGTCCAGGCCTCTTGGCCGAGCGCCGTGGCGTCGAAACCCACACCGCCCGCGCCGATGCCCAGCGTGATCCGCCCACCCGAAATGTCGTCCAGGGAGATCAGCTCCTTGGCCAGGGTCACCGGATGCCGGAAGTTGGGGGACGTGACGAGCGTGCCGAGGCGCAGTCGCTCGGTCGCCGTGGCGGCGGCCGTCAGTGTCGGCACCGCGCCGTACCAGGGGCCGTCGCGGAAGGTCCGCCACGACAAGTGGTCGTACGTGTACGCGGTGTGGAAACCGAGCTGTTCGGCGCGCAGCCACTCGTCGCGGCCGCCACGCCGCCAGGGACGGACAGGAAGAATCACGGTGCTCAGACGCATGCCTTCGAGCGTACGTGCCCGAGCGGTCCCCGATGCCGTCCACTCACATGTGCGCCCTCTCGCACGCCCGTGCACACGGTACGGGAGAATGAATCTGTGACCTCAGCTACCGATCCTCACCGCCTGCCCCTCACCACGCCCCGGCTGATCGCCACCGACCTCGACGGAACGCTGCTGCGGGACGACAAGTCGGTCTCCGACCGGACGATCGCCGCACTCGCAGCCGCGGAGGAGGCCGGGATAGAGGTCTTCTTCGTCACCGGCAGGCCGGCCCGCTGGATGGACGTCGTCAGCGACCACGTCCACGGCCACGGCCTCGCGATCTGTGCGAACGGCGCGGCGGTGGTGGATCTGCACTCAGGCGGGAGGCTGCTGGAGGTCCGCGATCTGCCCCGGGCGACCGCCATGGATGTCGTACGGACGTTGCGCACCGCCGCGCCCGGCACCTCGTTCGCGGTCGAGCTGACCACCGGCATCCACTACGAGCCGGACTATCCGCCCTTCCATCTCGACCCGGGCGCCACCGTCGCCACGGCGGAGAAGCTCCTCCACGAGGAGCAGCCGGGCGAAGGCGCCCCCGTGATCAAGCTGCTCGCCCACCACCCCGACCTGGTGCCCGACAGCTTCCTCACCCTGGCCCGTACCGCGGCGGGTGAGCTCGCGTCGTTCACCCGCTCCAGTCCGACGGCGCTGCTGGAGGTCAGCGGCCTGGGTGTGAGCAAGGCGAGCACCCTCGCGCTCTGCTGCGCACAGCGCGGCATCTCCGCCGACGAGGTCGTGGCGTTCGGTGACATGCCCAACGACGTGGAGATGCTGACCTGGGCGGGTACCTCCTACGCGATGGGCAACGCGCACCCGGATGTGATCGCGGCCGCGTCCGGGCGGACGGTCGCCAACAACGAGGACGGCGTCGCCGTCGTCATCGAGCAGATCCTCGCCCGCCGGCTGCAAGAGCGCCGGGTCTGACCCGCACGACGCCGGCCGCGCCGGTGTCGCGGCCGTCCTGCATCAGGTGCGGCCGGGCCGACAGGCCCGGCGCTGACGGGCCTGGCGCCGACGGGCCCGGCGCCGACGGGCTCACAGAGTGACGCCGCGTTCGCGCAGCCAGGCCACCGGATCCACCCCCGACCCCAGATAGGGCGTGAGCCGCGCCTCGAAATGCAGGTGCGGCCCCGTCGAGTTGCCCGTCGTACCCGCCTGGCCGATCCACTGGCCGGTGCGCACCTGCTGGCCCTGGTCGACGGCGACGGACGCCAGGTGCGCGTACTGGGTGTAGTAACCGTCCGTGTGCGCCACGACGACCTGCATGCCGAAACCGCCGCCGCAGGAGACGCTGACGACCCGCCCGGCCCCGACCGACCGCACCAGAGCGCCGATTCCGAGGGCGAAGTCCTGGCCCGTGTGCCGATGCGCCCAGAGCGCGCCCACGCTGTCGAAGCCCGCGGACAATGCGTAGTGCTCCACCGGCGCCACCCACTCGGGGCCCGCGGGCGGTGCCGGCTTCTCGGGCCGCACGGCACCGGCGCACTTGCCCGCCGCCGCACTGCGGTCCGCCTCCGCCTGCAGCTCCCACTGCGCGGCCTCGAGCTTGGACTCGATACCCCGTTTGACGGCCGCCAGCCGCGCGTGGCGTACGGCGAGATCGTGCCATGCGGCGGTGGCCTCCTCCTCTGCCGCCCGGAGTTCCCGCTCGGCCTTCCGCGCCCGGGCGAGCAATCGGCTCACCGCCTGTTCGGCCTGCCCGGCGATGCGGAAGCCGCGCAGCAGGGCGTCGGGGTCGTCGACGAGCAGAAGGCGGCCGACGAAGGCGAGCGAGCCGCCGGTCCGGTACTGCTCCCGCGCGACGGCTCCGACGGCGTCGTGGATCGTGCCGCGGCGTTGCCGCTCCTGCGCCAGCCTGTCCTGAAGACGGTCGGCAACGGCGCGCTGCCGGTCGGCCGCACGCTTTCCCCGCTCGTACTGCTCCGTCGCCTTGGCCACGTCCTCGTAGAGCCGTGTCACAGCGATGCCGGTGGGCGGCGCCGGCGCGTCGTTCGCCACGGCGGAGGGCACCGGCGCACCGAGAAGCGCGCACAGCACCACCGGGATGATCAGCAGCCGGTCGCGGTGTCTCAAGCACATCCAGGGATCGTCGCCCGGGATCGACGGGATCTCGGGGACCGGTGCGGTGTCGTGGGGCCACCTGGCCCAGTTACCGCCGCAACTCGGGGGACAAAGCCCGGCGGCCGCCACGACCCCGGACCGAACGGCGGGGCGGGCTGGGCGGGGCCGGACGGCGGGGGGCCCGGCAGGCTCGGCGGCCGCTACGACCCCGCACCGGGCGGCGGGGCAGGCCCGGCGGGCCCGGCGGGCACTACGACCCCGGACCGGAAGGCGCGGCAGACCCGGCAGACCCGGCGGGCACTACGACCCCGGACCGGAAGGCGCGGCAGACCCGGCCGGGCCGGCGGGGCCGGAAGGCACGTCGGGCACTACGAGCCAGGACCCGAAGGCGTGGCAGGCGGGGCGGGGCCGGAAGGCACGTCGGGCCCGGACCGCAATGGCACCTCCCATGACACCGTGGTCCCTGCGCCGTCCTCCCCGATGCCCGGCCCGCACTCGCTCGATCCGCCCAGCGACTCGGCCCGCCGTGCGAGATTCCGCAGCCCGCTGCGCCGGCCGCCGGCCGGAAGGCCGATCCCGTCGTCCGCGACCGTCAGCCGTACCCCGGCTGTGCCGTCCGGGAGCTTCGTGGTGGCGTCGACGACCACCTCGATGTCTGAGGCACCCGCGTGCCGGAAGGCATTGGACAGCGCCTCGCGCAGTGCCGCGATCAGGTTCTTGCCGGCGAGTTCGCCGACCGCCGAGTCGACCGGTCCGACAAAGCGGTGGGCGGGCCGGAAGCCGAGGGGGACAGCCGCCGTGTTGATCTCCCGCATCACGCGCGTGCGCAGGCCCGACGGCGCCTCGGCCGGGCCCTGTTGCTGGGCGAAGACGGCCGTGCGGATTTCCTGGATGGTGACGTCGAGTTCGTCGACCGCGCGCCCGACGCCGTCGCGGACGGCGGGGACATCGGACTCTCGTTGTGCGCTCTCCAGCATCACCCCGGTGGCGAACAGCCGCTGGACGACGAGGTCGTGCAGATCGCGGGCGATGCGGTCCCGGTCCGCCAGTACCGCCAGCCGCTCCCGGTCTCGCTGGGCCTGCGCCATCATCAGCGCCAGAGCGGCCTGGGAGGCGAACTGCGTGGCCAGCGTGCGCTCGGCTTCCGTGAACCGGCGTGCCCCCGCGTGCCGTGGGGTGGCGAGTGCGCCCAGCACCCGGCCACCGCTGTGCAGGGGCAGCAGCATGCTGGGCCCGTACTGCCTCGCCACCCTGCTGAGCAGCCGTGGATCGCTGGCCGCGTCCGTGACGAACACCGCTTCCCCTGCCAGCAGTCGGGCGACGACAGGGCTGTCCGCGGGCACCTCCACACCGAGCGACGCGGCCGGCTGGTCGGCGGCGACGGCCACGACTTCGAGGCCGCCTTCCGGCGTGGTGAGCAGCACGATCCCGGCGGCCGACTCGGCAAGTCGGCGCGCCTGTTCGGCGACGACGAGGAGCGCTTCGTCCGCGTCGCCGCCGGAGAGCAGGGCGGTCGTGACGGCCACGGAACCGTCGATCCACCGCTCGCGCCGCCGTGCGGCCTCGTAGAGCCGGGCATTGCCGATGGCGATCCCGGCCTCCGCGGCGAGCACCCGCACCATGTGGAGGTCGTCGACGCCGAAGGGGCCGCCGCCTGCCTTCTCCGCGAGGTAGAGGTTGCCGAAAACCTCCCCCTGCACTCGGACGGGCACGCCGAGGAAGGAGCGCATCGGCGGGTGGCCCGGAGGGAATCCGGCGAAGCGCGGATCGGTCGTCAGGTCGGAGAGCCGTATCGGCACCGGGTCGCGGATCAGCGCGCCGAGCAGTCCCCGCCGCCCGTCGGGACGGCGCCCGATACGCCGGACCACTTCCTCGCTCACGCCCGACGCCACGAAGTCGGCCAGGCCTTCCCCCTCGGGGTCGACGACGCCAATCGCGGCATAGTGCGCGTCCGCCAGGTCCGCGGCCGTCCGGCAGATCCGGTCGAGCGTGGCGTGCAGCTCGAGCCCGGTGCCGACCGTCCGCATGCACTCCAGAAGCTGCGGCACCCGAGCGGTGACGCCGGCGGACGGGCCCGGGAGGCCACCCGCCTCCCCAGCGGTGACGCCGGCGGACGGGCCCGGGAGGCCACCCGCCTCCCGGGCTGCGGCGTCGAGCGGACCCTCCGGTTCGGACGCGTTCATGCCCCGAGACTAAGTAGTCCCATTTGACAGGGAAAGTCGGGTGTCGAGCTGGTCCGCGGCCCGCTCCCCCTGCAGCATGCTCCGCAGTGGCCCCTCCACCACGGCGAGGTCTTCGTACGCACCTCGCTGCACGACCCGCCCCGCGTCCAGGACAACGATCTCGTCGACCGTCTCCAGACCGCGCAGCCGATGCGTGATCAGCACGACGGCGGGCGCGGGCCCCGCCGCCTCGCACTGCGCGTCCGTGCCGGTGCCTCGCCCTGCAGCCCGCGCCGCGGCCGCCCGGCTCTCGGTCGCCGTCAGCAGATCGGCGGTGAGCGCGTCGGCCGTCGCCAGGTCAAGATGCTCGGCGGGCTCGTCCAGCACCAGGACCGGGAATCCGGCGAGCAGTGCCCGCGCCAGGGCGAGCCTCCGGCGCTGGCCTCCCGACAGCTGGGCGCCGTGCTCACCGACGAGTGTGTCGAGACCGTCAGGAAGGCCGTCGACCCACTCCAGCAGCCGGGCCTCGTCGAGAGCCCGCCGCAGCTCCTCCCGCGTCGCGTCCGGCCGGGCGATCCGCAGGTTCTCCCGAACGGAGCTGTCGAAGAGATGGGCGTCCTGGGCACACAGCCCGACGAACCGCCGCACCGCGTCACCGTCCATCGACGCCGCGGGCACACCGCCGATGGTGTACATCCCCTCGCCGCAGTCCAGGAACCGGAGCATCACCTGCGCGAGCGTCGTCTTGCCCGAGCCCGAGACCCCCACGACCGCGACCCGCTTCCCCGGGGTCAGCGTCAGGTCGAAGCCGCTCAGCGCGTCCCGTTCCTGGTCCGGGTAGCGGGCGCCGACCCCGCGCAGCTCCAGGGGGAAAGCCGTCTCGGGGAGAGCAGCCGGCCGCTCCGGCTCCCGCACGAGCACAGGGGCGTCGAGCACCTCGTACACCCGCTCCGCGCTGCGCTCGACGCGCCGTCGGTACTGCACGGCGAGCGGCAGCGCGGCGACCGCTTCGAAGGCGGCCAGCGGTGTGAGCACGACGACCGCGAGGCTGACCCCGTCGAGACGGCCCGCTCGTACGGCCAGCACACCGACCAGCGCGGCACAAACCACTGTCAGACCGCAGACGAGGGCGGAGAGCCCGCCGCCGAGCGCGGTGGCGGCGGACTGCCGGGCGGCGATGCGGGTCAGGTTCCGGTCCGCCTCGCGCGTCGACGCCAGCCGCCGCGGGAGGGCACCGGCGACGGCCAGTTCAGCCGTCCCTCCGAGCAGGTCGACGATTCTGGTCGTCAGAACACCTCGGGCCGACGCGAGTTGCCGTTCCGCGCGCCGGGCGAGGATCCCGCCGGTCAGCGGTACGCCGATTCCCGCCACGAGCAGCCCCACCGCCAGGGCCACCCCTGCCTCCGGCAGCAGCCAGGCCGTGAACCCGACGGACGCCGCGCCCACGACGACGGCCGTCCCCGCGGGCAGCATCCAGCGCAGCCAGTAGTCCTGGAGGGCGTCCACATCGGCGACGAGACGGGAGAGCAGATCGCCGCGGCGGGCACGGCCCAGGCCGGCGGGCGCGATGCGTTCGAGCCGGCCGTACACAGCGACGCGCATTTCGGCGAGCGTCCGCAGCACGGCGTCGTGCGACACCAGACGTTCCGCGTACCGGAAGACGGCCCGCCCGATCCCGAACGCCCGGGTGGCCGTCACGGCCACCATCAGATGAAGTACCGGCGGCTGCTCCGAGGCCCGGGAGATCAGCCATCCGGAGACCGCCATGAGCCCCACGGCCGAGCCGAGGGCGAGGCTGCCCAGCAGAAGGGCCAGGCCGAGGCGCCCCCGGAGGTGGTCCGCAGCGGCGCGCACCCGCACCAGCGGCGACCGTCCGCTGCGGACCGGAGCGTTTCGGGGAGCCGCCGGCTCAACGCCTGTCTCCGGTATCGCCTCCGCACCGGGGTTCGTCCGCGTCGTCCGGTCCGTCACATGTGCTTCGGTCGGCCTGGTGTCCGTTGTCGCGGCCGGGCGGGTGAGAGTGACGACGCGGTCCGCCACGGCCAGCAGGGCGGGCCGGTGGACCACCAGCAGCACCGTCCGGCCCCGAGCCAGTCGGCCCACCGCTTCGACGATGTCCGCCTCGGTCGCTCCGTCCAGCGCGGCTGTCGGCTCGTCCAGCAGCAACAGCGGCCGGTCGGCGAGGAACGCCCTGGCCAGGGCGAGCCGTTGCCGCTGGCCGGCCGAGAGCCCCGAGCCGTCCTCGCCGATCGGCGTGTCCATGCCTCGGCGGAGCGCGGCGACGAAGTCGTACGCCCCTGCCGCCCGCAGCGCTTCCCGCACCGCCGCGTCGTCCGCGTCCGGGCGGGCGAGCCGTACGTTCTCCGCGATCGTTCCGGCGAAGAGATACGGGGTCTGCGGCACCCAGGCGATCCGGTCCCGCCAGCGGTGGACATCCAGCTCGGCCAGGTCGGTTCCGCCCACCCGTACGTGCCCCTCGGCCGGCTCCACGAAGCCGAGCAGGACGTCCAGCAGCGTGGACTTCCCGACCCCGCTCTCCCCGACGAGCGCGACCGTCTCGCCGGGCTCCACCACCAGCGAGACCGAGTCCAGCGATGCCTCGTCTCGGCCCTTGTGCCGAACGGTCACCGCGTCCAGCTCCAGCCGGAGCGTCTCGGGCACCGGGCGTTCGCCGGATTTCCGCGGAGCCGTCTCGAGGACCTCGAAGATCTCCTGTGCCGCGGAGAGCCCCTCCGCCGCGGCGTGGAACTGCGCCCCCACCTGCCGGAGCGGCAGATAGGCCTCCGGCGCGAGGATCAGGATCACCAGCCCGGTGTACAGATCCAGATCACCATGGACCAACCGCATGCCGATTCCCACGGCCACCAGAGCAACCGAGAGGGTCGACAGCAGCTCCAGGGCGAACGACGACAGGAACGCGATCCGCAGCGTGCGCAGGGTCGCCTGCCGGTACTGGGAGGTGATGGCTCGAATCGAGTCCGCCTGCGCCTTCGCCCGCCCGAAGACCTTCAGCGTGGGCAGGCCCGCGACGACGTCGAGGAAGTGACCGGAGAGCCGGGACAGCAGACGCCACTGCCGGTCCATGCGTGACTGCGTGGCCCACCCGATGAGCACCATGAAGACCGGAATCAGCGGCAGGGTCAGCACGATGACCGCGGCCGAGATCCAGTCCTCCGTGACGATCCGGGCGAGCACCGCGACCGGCACCACCACCGCGAGTCCGAGCTGCGGCAGGTACCGCGCGAAGTAGTCGTCCAGCGCGTCCACGCCCCAGGTGGCAAGCGCGACGAGCGTTCCGGTGCGTTGCCCGCTCAGCCGGCCCGGCCCCAGTTCGGCCGCCCGCTCCAGCAGCCGTCGTCGGAGCTCCGACTTCACGGCGGCGCTCGCCCGATGTGCGGCGAGCTCGGTCAGCCAGGAGACGGCCGCCCGCCCGACCGCCACCGCCGCCAGCAGCGCAAGCGGGGTGGACAGGTCGGAGGCGGACAGGCCGCGCTGGAAGGCCCCGACGACCACCTCGGCGATGAGCATCGCCTGGGCGATGACCAGTGCCGCTCCGGCGAGCCCGAGCACCACTACGGCGGCCAGGAAGATCCGGGTGGCCCGCGCGTACCGGAGCAGGCGCGGGTCGATCGGTTTCACGTGAAACATCCCCCGCTAGTGGGCGTCGGCGATGTGCTGGGTGCCGATCCGCTTGCGGAACACCCAGTACGTCCAGCCCTGATAGAGCATCACCAGCGGTGCGGCGATGGCCGCCAGCCACGTCATGATCTTCAGGGTGTACGGGCTCGACGAGGCATTGGTGACCGTGAGGCTCCAGGCGGGGTCGAGCGAGGACGGCATGACGTTCGGGAAGAGCGCGAGAAACAGCATCGCCACAGAGGTGGCGATAGTGACCCCGGACAGGGCGAACGACCAGCCCTCGCGACCCGCCTTGATGGCAGCGACAGCACCGGTCAGCGCCAGCACCGCGACGACCAGCGCCACGAGACTCTTGCCGTCGCCGCGTGCGGCCTGGGTCCACAGCAGGAACCCGAGCGCCGGCACAGCCGTGAGCAGCCCCAGCCTCCATGCGAGCGCCCTGGCCCGGGTCCTGATGTCGCCGACCGTCTTCAGCGCGGCGAACACAGCGCCGTGGAACGTGAAGAGAGCGAGCGTGACCAGTCCGCCGAGCAGCGCGTACGGGTTGAGGAGATCGAAGAACGTGCCGACGTACTCCTTGTTCTCGTCGATCTTCACCCCGCGCACGATGTTGCCGAAGGCCACGCCCCACAGGAAGGCGGGCAGCACCGAGGTCCAGAAGATCGCATGCTCCCAGTTGGTCTGCCAGCGCTCCTCCTCCCGCTTGTGCCGGTACTCGAACGCGACGCCCCGCACGATCAGGCACACCAGGATGAACAGCAGCGGGAGGTAGAACCCGGAGAAGAGCGTGGCGTACCAGTCGGGGAAGGCCGCGAACGTCGCCCCGCCCGCGGTGAGCAGCCACACCTCGTTGCCGTCCCAGACCGGCCCGATGGTGTTGATCAGCACACGCCGTTCGGAGCGGTCCCGCGCCAGCAGTTTGGTGAGGACGCCGATCCCGAAGTCGAAGCCCTCCAGGAAGAAGTAGCCGATCCACAGAACGGCGATGAGTACGAACCAGACGTTGTGGAGTTCCATGCCTCAGCAGCTCCTCTGCGGCCTCAGTAGGAGAAGGCCATCGGCCGGTCGGCGTCGCTGTCGTCGCCGCCGATCTTGGTGGGCGGGGCGAGGTCGGCATCCGTGAGCTCGGGCGGCCCGGCCTTGACGTACTTCACGAGCAACCTGACCTCGATCACCGCGAGCACCGCGTACAGCGTGGTGAAGACGGCCATCGAGGTGAGCACCTCGCCCTGGGAGACCCCGGGGGAGACCGCGTCACGGGTGCGCAGCACGCCGTAGACGACCCACGGCTGCCTGCCCATTTCGGTGAAGATCCAGCCCCAGGAGTTGGCGATCAGGGGGAAGGCCATGGTCCACAGGGCGATCAGCCAGTACCACTTGCCCAGGCGGGGGCTGAGTGCCTTGTTCCTGAAGAGCACCAGATTCGGGACCTCGTCCTCGCCGGTCCGCAGGGCGGGAGGCAGCAGGAACTTCCTCCGCGTCAGCCAGAGTCCGATCATTCCGATGGTGAGAGACGCCATGCCGAAGCCGATCATCCAGCGGAAGCCCCAGTAGGCGACGGGGATGTTGGGGCGGTAGTCGCCGGGACCGTACTTCTCCTGGAGTTCCTCGTTGACGTCGTTGATGCCGGGAACGTACGAGTCGCAGTCGCTGTGCGCCAGGAAGGACAGCAGGCCGGGGATCTCCACGGCGACCTTGTTGTGCCCCTCGTCCACGTCTCCGTAGGCGAAGACGGAGAAGGGCGCCGGCGCCTCACCGTCCCACAGCGCCTCGGCGGCCGCCATCTTCATGGGCTGCTGCTCGTACATCACCTTGCCGAGGAGGTCACCGCTGACAGCTGTCAGCAGCCCGGCTGCGGCGACGGTGACCAGTCCCACCCTCAGCGAGGTCCGCATCACGCGAATGTGCTTCCTGCGGGCCAGGTGGAAGGCCGAGATGCCGGCCATGAACGCGCCGCCGACCAGGAAGGCCGCCGTCATGGTGTGGAAGAACTGGGTCAGCGCGGTGTTCTGGGTCAGGACCAGCCAGAAGTCGGTGAGCTCGGCCCGCCCTCGTTCCTCGTTGATCCGGTAGCCGACCGGGTGCTGCATCCAGGAGTTGGCCGCCAGGATGAAGTACGCGGAGAGGATGGTGCCGATGGAGACCATCCAGATGCAGGCCAGGTGGATCTTCTGGGGCAGCTTGTCCCAGCCGAAGATCCACAGCCCGATGAACGTGGACTCGAAGAAGAAGGCGATCAGCGCCTCGAAGGCGAGCGGGGCACCGAAGACGTCGCCGACGAAGCGTGAGTAGTCGGACCAGTTCATGCCGAACTGGAACTCCTGGACGATGCCCGTGACCACACCCATGGCGATGTTGATCAGGAAGAGCTTGCCCCAGAACTTGGTGGCCCTGAGGTACTTCTCCTTGCCCGTACGCACCCAGGCGGTCTGCAGGCCGGCGGTGAGCGCGGCGAGCGAGATCGTGAGGGGGACGAACAGGAAGTGGTAGACGGTGGTGATGCCGAACTGCCATCGCGCCAAGGTCTCGGGCGCCAGAGCCAGGTCCACGTCGTCTCTCCTTACGTCGCCGTGGTCACAGCGGCAGCCGACCCCTCCCGTTCCATCCGTTTACGGGAGAAAACAGGGTCCGCTTGTGAACGCGTTCACATTCACAAGCATTATGACTCACACGAATTCCGCACCTTCTATCGGGGGGTCCCTCGCAAGGGCCCTTCCCAAGAACTTCAACATATTGTTGAATTTGGCTCATGCAGATACGGATCTCCTGGCCGAGCGGACACCTGACCGCCACGATCGACGAAACCCCCACGAGCAAGGCGCTCATGGGGGTTCTGCCGTTCTCCGCGACGGCCCGGACATGGGGCGAGGAGGTCTACTTCCAGACGCCCGTCTCCGTCACTCAGGAGTCGGACGCCCGCCAGGTGGTGGAGCCCGGCACCGTCGCCTTCTGGACCGACGGCGACGCCCTCGCCCTCCCCTACGGGCCCACCCCGATCTCCCTCGGGGAGGAATGCCGCCTCGCCGCTCCCTGCAATGTGCTCGGCAGGATCGACGGCGACCCCCGCCGGTTGGCACGGGTCAGGGCCGGCGACCCGGTCCGGGTGGAGTGTGTGACCCAGGACTGAGGCCGGCGCCGGCCACCACTGGCCGAGGGGCCGGCAAAGCCGGCCCCTCTTCGCTCCGACGCCCCGGGCAGGCCCCTACAGACCCTTGCGGAATGTCTCCGCCGTGTGCAGGAAAACGTCCATCGCCTCGGACTCGCCGATGGTGACGCGCACGCCCTCGCCCACGAACGGCCGGACGACGACGCCCGCCTTCTCGCATGCCGCGGCGAAGTCCAGTGTGCGCTCACCAAGGCGCAGCCAGACGAAGTTCGCCTGGGTCTCGGGCACCGTCCAGCCCTGCTCGACCAGGCCCTCGTACACCCGGGTGCGCTCGCAGACCAGCGATCCGACTCGTCCGAGCAGCTCGTCCTCGGCGCGCAGCGAAGCCACCGCCGCGTCCTGCGCGAGCTGCGTGACGCCGAAGGGCACCGCCGTCTTCCGCAGTGCCGCCGCCACCGGCTCATGGGCCACGGCGAAGCCGACCCGCAGGCCGGCCAGGCCGTACGCCTTGGAGAAGGTGCGCAGCACCGCGACGTTCGGGCGGTCGCGGTAGATCTCGAGGCCGTCGGGAACCTCCGTGTCGCGGATGAACTCCCGGTACGCCTCGTCCAGCACCACCAGCACATCGGAGGGCACCTGGTCGAGGAACCGCTCCAGCTCCGCACGGCGGACCACGGTGCCGGTCGGGTTGTTGGGGTTGCAGACGAAGATCAACCGCGTCCGGTCGGTGATCGCGTCGGCCATGGCGTCGAGGTCGTGCACCTCCCCCTCGGTCAGCGGCACCTGCACGGAGGTCGCCCCGCTGATCTGCGTGATGATCGGGTACGCCTCGAAGGAGCGCCAGGCATAGATCACTTCGTCGCCGGGCCCGGAGGTCGACTGGAGCAGCGACTGTGCGACGCCCACCGAGCCGGTGCCTGTCGCCAGGTGCGTCACAGGCACCCCGAACCGGTCCGCGAGCTCGTTCATCAGACCCGTGCAGGCCATGTCGGGGTAGCGGTTGAAGTTCTGCGCCGCCGCCATCGTGCTCTCCATCACGCCCGGCAGCGGCGGGTACGGGTTCTCGTTGGAGGACAGCTTGTAGGCCACCGGGCCGCCGGCCGCCGCCGGCTTGCCCGGCTTGTACGTGGGGATGCCGTCCAGCTCGGCGCGCAGCTTGGGGCTCGTCTCGCTCACCGCAGGTCCTCCTCGACCGTCCGTGCAGATCGGTACCGCTCAACCAATACTGCTCACCTTATGAGGATTCGCCGCCGCTGCGAATGGCCGGGCGCAAGGAACAGCGGCGGCGGTCTCGGCGAGCCTTCCGACGGGCGCGATCGAGGGGAGCGCTTCTTGCTCGGCGCGCGCCGGTGGCTCGCGCCGTGGCGCGCATCACCCGTAGTGATGAGTTGAGACCTCTTCGAGACATGGAGCGTTCGCCAGGCCCTGCAGGCCCCACGCCCGGCACCGCCCACCCATGGCATCCAACTGGCTTGTTTTCCAAGGGGGTTAGCTCATAATGATCATGCAGAAACGTGCCTGTCAACGTGCGCATATGCGACCGGCCCTACCACCTGCGCGAGCCCTACTATCGGCTCGCCATGACAGCAGCAGGGAAGCATCAGGTGAGCCGGACGGACACATCCCGCCGAGGCCCCAGACAGGGCCGGGCAGGCATCAGGGACGTGGCCGCCGCGGCCGGGGTCTCCATCACAACCGTCTCCGACGCCCTCAACGGCAAGGGCCGGCTGCCGGACGCCACCCGCAGACACGTCCGCGAGGTCGCCGAGCGACTGGGCTACCGCCCGTCCGCCGCGGCCCGCACCCTCCGTACCGGCAAGTCGGGATTGATCGGCCTGACGGTGACGACATACGGGGATGAACCTTTCACCTTCACGGAGTTCGCGTACTTCGCCGAGATGGCCAGAGCCGCGACCTCTGCCGCGCTCGCCCGTGGCTACGCGCTGGTCATCCTGCCCGCCACCTCACGCCATGACGTCTGGTCGAACGTCGCCCTCGACGGCACCATCGTGATCGACCCCTCCGACCACGACCCGGTCGTCACCGAGCTGGTGCGACAGGGCCTGCCCGTCGTCTCCGACGGCCGTCCGGCCGGCACGCTCCCGGTGACCGCCTGGGTCGACAACGACCACGAAGCCGCCGTCCTCGACCTGCTCGACCATCTCGCAGACGCCGGCGCCCGCCGGATCGGGCTGCTCACCGGCACCACCACCGACACCTACACACGGCTGTCGACCACCGCCTACCTCAGCTGGTGCGAGCGGGTCGGACAGGATCCGGTGTACGAGTCCTACCCCGCCCACGACCCGTGCGCCGGAGCCGTCGCCGCCGACCGGCTGCTCGCCCGCCCCGACCGGCCCGACGCCGTGTACGGGCTCTTCGACCCCAACGGCACGGACCTGCTCGCCGCGGCCCGCCGCTACGGACTGCGCGTCCCCGACGATCTGCTGCTCGTGTGCTGCAGCGAGTCGACCGTCTACGCCACCACCGAGCCACCCATCACCACGCTCTCGCTGAAACCGCGGCGGATCGGCACGGCAGTCGTCCAGCTCCTGATCGACGCGATCGAGGGAATCGACGAGGACCGGCCGGTCGAGCAGGTGATACCCACCGAATTGATCGTCAGGACCTCGTCGCAACGCCGCTCTCCGCGGACGACGGTGAGCGCCCCACGGTCTCCGGCGAAGGACTAGTCCGTCCCGTATCCGTCCCGCATGAAGGACTAGACCTTAACAATTGGGACGAAACAACCGGCAAACCAGGGGATGAGCAAGGATTCACCACCCCTGGTGCGTCACACACCGCCTGGCTCATTCCTATGATGGGCGAACGACACCGCGGACCACCCCGACCAGGCTGGGCCGAGAGGTGAACGGCGGCGCGACGGTGGTGGAGGGGTCGATGACTCAGGGGGCCGGTCAAGGACCCGTGGTGCGGACGGCGACGTTGCGCGATTTCCGCGTACCGCCGTACGCGCAGGTGCCCGTGCAGTCGCACTCGGCGGACCCCGTTCACGCGGGACACGAGGGACACCCGGGGAACGCCTTCCCCGAGGGTGAACCCCCGGAGGGCTACACCCCGACGGCGCGTGACCTGCCGGTCATCGTCAGGGGCGGACCCGGCGACACCGTCCAGGTCCAGGTCGACCCCGCCGACACGCCGGTCCCCGACGGCCGCGGCCCGCTGTACGTCGTCGGCGACGTCCACGGCTATCTGGACGAGCTCCTCGCGGCCCTCGCCGCGCAGGGCCTCGTCGACGCTGAAGGACGCTGGGCCGCGGGCAACGCACGCCTGTGGTTCCTCGGCGACTTCACCGACCGCGGCCCCGACGGCATCGGCGTGATCGACCTCGTCATGCGCCTTTCGGCCGAGGCCGCGGCAGCGGGCGGCTACTGCAAGGCCCTGATGGGCAACCACGAACTGCTGCTGCTCGGCGCCAAACGTTTCGGCGACACCCCCGTCAACTCCGGGGCGGGCACCGCCACCTTTCAGGCGGCCTGGCTTCTCAACGGCGGCCAGAAGGCGGACATGGACCGGCTGCAGGAAGTGCACCTGCAGTGGATGGCCCGGCTCGACGCGGTCGTCGAGGAGGACAGCCACCTGCTGCTGCACTCCGACACGACCGCGTACCTCGAGTACGGCTCCACGATCGCGGACGTCAACGACACCGTGCACGCGATCCTCACCCGTAACGACGCCGACGAGTGCTGGGACCTGTTCCGCAAGTTCACCAAGCGTTTCGCCTTCCGCGACGAGGGCGGCCCGCAGGCGGTGCGCGAACTGCTCGCCGCGTACGGCGGCCGGCGGATCGTGCACGGCCACAGCCCCATCCCGTACCTGCTGGGCGAAGTGGGCACCGAGGACGGCGAGGACGGGGAGCGCCCGGTGGTCGACGGTCCGCACGTCTACGCGGACGGGCTCGCGATCGCCATGGACGGCGGCGTGACCATGGCCGGAAAGCTTCTTGTCCAGCAGCTCCCGCTGGCGAACTGAGCCGACTCGCGGCAGGCGATTTGCACAAACCCCCTGTCACCCTGTGCCGTAACCGCTCTACCATCGGCTTATCCGTAGCAGACTCTCCTCCGTTTCCGCCCAACTGCCCGGTAACAGCGGGCAGTCCGGCCCGACGGAGCATCGGGGGATGCACATGAACAGCGCTCCGCACCTGCTGACCGAGGACCGCGCCGAGTACGAGCGAGTCCTCGACGACGCACTGCGCAACGCCCATGAACGCCCGGATCTGGCCGCTGTGGGACTGCGCCTGAACACCGAGCAGCTCCGCACCATGGCACTGAACGCGACGGCACTGATCACCACCTCGGCCGCCGCCGAGTACGAGCACTACGTGCAGGTGCGCCGCGACATGCGCACTCCCTCGTTGGCCGACTCGGTGCGCGGCTCCGTGTCGGTACCGGCCGTGGGGGAAGCCGCCGAGGGCGGGGCCGGCTTCGCCGCCGTCATTGCCGTGCTCGCCCCTGTCCTCGCCGGGACCGCAGCGGCCATATTCCTGCTCGTCGGCTACATCCTGAAAATGCTCAGCCCCACCCCGTCCTTCGCCGACGCCCTGCTCACGGCCGGATGGTTCTTCGGCGCGCTCACGGCAGCGGGCATCCTGGTCGCCGCGGTGGGGCTGCTGCTGACCGCGCTGCGCAACGGCGCCGCCCAGGTGGCGGACACCGCGCCCTCCGGCGAACTGCCGGACGAGGTCGCACGGGCCAAAGAGGCCTGGCGACACGCCCTGCTGGAGCGCGGCATCCTGCCCTTCCTGCGGGCAGCCCTAGCCGACCCGAGCGCCGACCCGTCGTCCGCGAGACCGCCGCGGCCGGTGAGCCGCATGCCGAAGATCGGCTACAGCGGGCCGGACTTCTCCAGCCCCGCGGACGGTTCGGGTCAGGGACAGCGCCCGACCTTCACCAGCCCGGACTTCACCAGCCCGGACTTCGGCGGCCCCGAGCACCGGCCGGAGTGATCCCGGCCGGTGCCGCTGCGCGTCGCCGCGCCCCCCGTGCCCGGCGAGCCGTCCGCCCGCACTCCGCGGCGCGTCGCGTCAGTCCGCGATGGGCAGGTAGACCCGGTTGCCCGAAGCGGCGAACTCCCTGGACTTCTCCGCCATGCCCGCCTCCGCGGCTGCCGCGTCTGCCTCCCCCAGGCCGCCCCCGTGCTTGCGCCTGATGTCCTGGGAGATCTTCATCGAGCAGAAGCCAGTCGTGGATACCGGCCCTACTCATGGCCGGCGGCCTGGAAAGAGGGCCATGGCCATGTGCGTCACCCCGTATCGCAGCGTTCCTGGCCCGTCTGCGGGTCTTCCGTGGCGATCGGGTGCGTCCGGCCGATGCCGGTGTCGATGAGGATCTGCTCGGCCGTGGCGTTGTCGGCGCGGACGGCCCGGGCCATCGCTGCGCGTGCCGCGTCAGGCGGCGTGTCCGGTGGGATCACCAGCAGGGAGAAGTAGTCTCGCTCGCCTCGGGTGATGAGGACGGTGTCGTCACCGACGGGGAAGGAGTCGATGTGCACGACGCGGTCGTCGATGACCAGTCGTGTCGGTAGTTCTTCCCAGGCACTGGAGTCCAGGCCGACGCGCGTGACGGGTCCGAGGTGCTCGGTCACCGCGGTGATGAGGCTCGGCAGCTCGGCGCCGATTTCGCGGGAATGCGGCCACCACGCACCGTCGAGAACCCCCTGACGGGCATGTGTCGTCTCCAGCCGCAGGAGGGCTGTTCCAGGTTTCACGGCACGGTGAATCGCGTCCGGCAGAAGCTTCGCTTCACGCTGGATGTCGGCGTCGGACATGGTGTGCCACCCGCCTTCGGGGTTCGGCATGCGCTCGCTGATCGCCTGGGACGAGGCCGGGGCGGCTGCCGGTTTCACCGTACTCCGTGTGCCCGGGTACAGCCCACCCGCTCGCCGCAGATTCCCGTGTTCCCAACGAAGGTCGCTGGTCACGCGCGAGTTCAGCGGACCGTGCCCGGAGTACAGTGGAGACACCGGGAGTACTTCGCATACCGGCTCCTACGCCGGTGTCGTTCTCGGCGAGCAATAACACCGGGACGTCCAGGACGAGCCCCGGGGACAGGTCCGCGCCATGACCGCGACCATCGATCGTATGACTATCAGTGAGCGCGTGGCCTCACCACCGTCCCGCCTGTCTCTGACCCCGGCGGGCTCCGCTCCGGGTCTCCTGGACGGCGCCTGGTGGCCTCGCTCTCGCGATCTTTCCCGTGAACTCCCCGCCCTCATCGACGTGTTGGACGCGCGCTGGGGTCGGATCACGCGTGTGACGGTGAACCCGTCCCACTGGCCCGTGATCCCGCGCAAGGTGCCCGTGGCGGGGCACACGGTGCACGTGGGCTGGTTCGACGCCGAGCAGGACCCGCACAAGCTGATCCTGCTCTCCTACACCGCAGGCCGCTGGGACCTGCTGGTGATCCCGCCAGAGACCGGCGCGGCTGCCGCCGCCCGGCTGATGGCCGCCGCAACCGCCCCCGGCGGGCTCGCCACCGCCAGCGCTCTGATGACGAGCGAGGACACCTCCCGTGAGGCGCAGGAGTCGCTCGAGCGGGAAGAGGAGTGGGAGACCGACGGCGGGCACACGTCAGCGGCGGCTGAGAACCCGAACCAGCCCGGATCCATGAGCCGCGCCCGAGGGATGTGAGGTCATGGAGATCGCCATCACCGTGTCCGCGATCATTGCCGTGATCATCATCGGAGTGCTGCTGATCCATCTGCTCAATTGCCAGCACGACGAGCGGATCGCAGCATTCCACTACGGCGACACCTTGCCGGAAATCGGCCGACGGAGCCGGAAGAGCCGACAGCCGGCAGAGCATGCCGGATCGCCCGTTGTCACCACCCACCAGCCACCGCGACCACCGCGACGAGGCCGCTGTGGACGCATGACTTTCTCCTGACCGGGGCGGTGGGTGTGGTGCGACGGCGCCCGCCCACCGGCACCGCCTCTTGATGAATGAGGTCACGCATGAAATCACCGGAGCCACCACCCTCGGGCAGCCGTGCGGAGGTGCGAATCGTCGCCGCGTCCCCCGAGGCCGCCCGTCGGGTCGCAGAGGCACTCCGTCAATGCTTCGCCGCCACCGAACAGCGCAGCTACCCCGCTGGCAGCGACGGCGGTACCCGCCTTCACCTCACGGTGGACACCACGCACGCGGCAGAGCGGGCACAGCCTTGGCTGGTAGCCAGTCGTTCGTCCGCGCAGGACCGCACACAGACGGACGAAGTCTGAGGCAAGGACCCTCGCCGGCGCCCGGCACGAGTGGGCAGCAATCATGGCAACACTCCATGAGCGGAAGAACTACCGCGAAGCGATCATGAAGACCCTGTACGAGGCCACGGAAGGCAACCGCCTCCTTGGCGTCACCGGGGCGAAGCTGCGTGACGACCTCCACATGCCTGAGCAGGACCTGGCCGCAGCGTGTGCGTACCTGGCGGGCGAGGGGCTCATCACAGTCGACTGGGCACAGGGAAACACACCCGCAATGGTCACGCTGACGCATCAGGGAATCCGGTTCATGGAGGCCGAAGAGGAGGAACGCGGCTGGGCGCCGAGCTGAACAAACTGCCTAAAAATTCACTTATGCCCGATAGGTGGCACAGGCATAACATGGTGAATGGGTCGGCGCACTTCTCACGTGCGACCGGCCCGGATGGGCGGCCCCGGTGTGTATACGCCGGGGCCGTTGCGCAGGGTCGGCGCGACAGTAGTGATCGAGCGGATCCTGGCAGCAAGGCACCGAAGCAAGCACGCGGCTGCCCCCGCGACCCACTCGTTGGAGACAGCCGGCTCGGCAGGCGAAGGCGACATCAGGCTGGTGGCGTGAAAGGGCACGGCTATGGCGGAGGACGATCGGCAGCCCGGCAAGGACACGGTGGACCGGTCGGAGGGCTTCGGTGAGCGGCTGCTGGGGGTGCTGCTGGACCGGGCACACGAGATGCCGCCGCAGCTGATCGCCCCGCTGATCGCGGAAGAGGTTGCCCGGGTCGGTGGCCGGGATATCTCCATCCTCCTGCAGGACTATGCACAGCTCCTGCTCATGCCGCTGCCGGGCAGGGGGCTGAGCGTCGGTGAGCCCGAGCCGATCGGTGACTCCCACGCCGGGACGGCCTTCCTGAACGCGACCGCTGTCGAGGTACCGCAGGCCGCCGGCCTGCGGATGTACCTACCGTTGCTGGACGGAAGCGACCAGGTGGGAGTTCTGGCCCTCACCTTGAAGACAGTCGATGACAACGACCGGCGCCTGCTGCGCAGACTCGCCGGACTGATCGCTGACATGCTGGTAACCAAGCACAGCTACACCGACCAGTTTTTCCTCACCCGGCGCCGCGAACCCATGAGCGTGGCCGCCGAGATCCAGTGGTCTCTGCTCCCGCCGCTGGCGATGTCCGTCCCCCAGGTCGCGGTGGCCGGGATCCTGGAACCCGCCTACAACGTCGCTGGCGACAGCTTCGACTACGCGCTCAACGACGACATCCTGCACGTGGCCGTGCTCGACGCGATGGGCCACGGCCTCAACGCCGCCACGATGGCCACCGTCGCCATCGGCGCCTACCGGCACTCCAGACGGGCCGGCATCGGCCTGTCCGAGATCTACGCGTTCATGGACCGGGCCATCGCCGAGCAGTTCGGCCCCGAACACTTCGTCACCGCGCAGATGATGCGCCTGGACATCGCAACGGGCCACCTGCAGTGGGTCAACGCGGGCCACCCCGCCCCGCTGCTGATCCGCAACCACCAGGTCGTGCGGCAGCTGGACGGCCCCACCACCTTCCCGGTCGGCTTCGGAGGTGAAGAGCCCCAGGTCAGCGAGCAAATGCTCCACCGCGGCGACCGGGTGCTGTGCTTCACCGACGGCCTGATCGAGGAGCACGAAGCCGGGGAAGAGGAGTTCGGCGAGGAACAGCTCATCCACTGGGTCAACCGCATCGAGCAGACCGAGGAGGGAGTACGGGCGGTGGTGCGCTCGCTCTCCCACGCCCTGAAGGAGGAAAGGGGCGGGAGCACCAGCGACGACGCGACCCTCTTCCTGATCGAGTGGCGCGGGGGCGCCGCCGACCACCTCGTCATCCTGGAGTGAGCCGATAGCCGCCCCATCGTTGACGGAGCGGTCCCGCGAACGCGTCGATCGGCGCCGGTGACCGGTGGCCCAGGCAGAGGTCGCCGCCCGGGCCGTGTCACCAGGACGTGTCCTGCCGCAGCGCGGTTCGTGAGAGACGACAGCGTCCCCCGGCGCGTATGCCGAGGGACGCTGAGACGTCAGAAGATTAGTCCGCAATAGGCAGGTAGACGTGGTGCCCCGCCTCCGCGAACTCCTTCGACTTGGCGAGCATGCCCGCTCGAACCTCATCGTCGCTGGCCACACCGCGATCGGGAGCGAACTGCTCTGTGATGCTTCTACTGATCTTCATCGAGCAGAACTTCGGACCGCACATCGAGCAGAAGTGCGCGGTCTTCGCCGGCTCTGCGGGCAGCGTCTCGTCGTGGAACTCCCTGGCCGTGTCCGGATCGAGGGCCAGATTGAATTGGTCCTCCCACCGGAACTCGAAACGTGCGTCCGACAACGCGTCGTCCCACTCCTGGGCGCCCGGGTGCCCCTTGGCGAGGTCCGCGGCATGGGCGGCGATCTTGTACGTGATGACGCCGGTCTTGACGTCGTCACGGTCCGGCAGGCCCAAGTGCTCCTTGGGCGTGACGTAGCAGAGCATTGCGGTACCCCACCAGGCGATCATGGCCGCCCCGATGCCTGACGTGATGTGGTCGTAGGCGGGCGCCACGTCCGTGGTGAGGGGGCCGAGCGTGTAGAACGGCGCCTCCTCGCAGATCTCCTGCTGGAGGTCGATGTTCTCCTTGATCTTGTGCATCGGGACATGGCCCGGGCCCTCGATCATCGTCTGCACGTTGTGGCGCTTGGCAATGGTGTTGAGCTCACCGAGCGTCCTCAACTCGGCGAACTGCGCCTCGTCGTTGGCATCCGCGATCGAACCGGGGCGCAGCCCGTCGCCGAGGGAGTACGTCACGTCGTAGGCGGCGAGGATCTCGCAGAGCTCCTCGAAGTTCTCGTACAGGAACGACTCCTTGTGGTGCGCCAGGCACCAGGCCGCCATGATCGAGCCGCCGCGCGAGACGATGCCGGTCTTGCGCCGGGCCGTCAGCGGCACATAGCGCAGCAGCACTCCGGCGTGGACCGTCATGTAGTCGACGCCCTGCTCGGCCTGCTCGATGACCGTGTCCTTGTAGACGTCCCAGGTCAGGTCCTCGGCCTTGCCGTCCACCTTCTCCAGCGCCTGGTACAGCGGCACCGTGCCGATCGGGACGGGGGAGTTGCGCAGCACCCACTCGCGGGTGGTGTGGATGTTGCGGCCGGTGGAGAGGTCCATGACCGTGTCGGCACCCCAGCGGGTCGCCCAGGTCATCTTCTCGACCTCCTCCTCGATGGAGGACGTGACCGCGGAGTTGCCGATGTTCGCGTTGACCTTCACCAGGAAACGCTTACCGATGATCATCGGCTCGATCTCCGGGTGGTTCACGTTCGCCGGCAGCACGGCCCGGCCGGCCGCGATCTCCTCCCGCACCACTTCGGGGGAGACGTTCTCGCGGATGGCGACGTACTCCATCTCCGGCGTGATCTCGCCACGGCGGGCGTACGCGAGCTGTGTCACCGCCTGCCCGTCGCGGCCACGGCGGGGCTGGCGCGGGCGTCCCGGGAAGACGGCGTCGAGGTTGCGCAGCCCCCCGCGCGGCGAGGTGTGCTTGATCCCGTCGTCCTCCGGCCGGACCGGCCGCCCCGCGTACTCCTCGGTGTCGCCGCGGCCGATGATCCAGTTCTCCCGTAGCGGCGGCAGCCCGCGGCGGACGTCGGTGTCGACGTTCGGGTCGGTATACGGGCCGGACGTGTCGTACAGCGTGACGTCCTTGCCATTGGTGAGATGCACCTTGCGCACCGGCACGCGGAGGTCGGGGCGCGATCCCTCGACGTATCCCTTGTGCCAGCCGATGGACTTCCCGGCCTCGTCGTTCTGGTTCGAGGCAGGCGTGCGTGCGTCCGATACGGTCATGAGACCTACTCCCTACGCCGGCATTACCCGGTAACAGGTTCGGCGGTCGGCGCAGCTGGTCCCGTACGGATGTACGAAGGTCAGCGCCCTCTCAGCCCGGTGCTCCGAGCTCCCGCGTGTGCAAAGGTGCCACCACGCTAGCGTCATGTCTGGCGCGCTGAACAGAGGGCCCCCGGCTTCTTGCGATGATCGACCCGTGACCTCATCGCCACAGTCCCCAGAACCGCACGGCCAGGCCCACGGCCATGGGCACAGTCACGGACCCGCCGCCCCGGTGTCCCGGCACCTACGAAGGGTCATCGCAGCCGTACTGATCCCCTTCGCGACAGCCGTCCTCGTCGGGCTCGCGGTGCTGTGGCCGGGAGGCGCGCCCGGCCACGAACGCACCGGCGTCGGCTTCGACCGGCAGACCGAGCAGGGCAAGGTGGTGCGCGTCGAGAAGGTCGACTGCAAGGACGTCAACGCCGCACAGGTCCCACCGACCGGCGACACCTCCACGCCCCAGGGACGCGAGGCCGTGGCCGCGCAGCAGGGCCGGTGCGCCAGGGCGACCGTCGAGGTCACGAGCGGCAAGGACAAGGGCCGGACCTTCGTCGAGATCGTGCAGCCGGACGCACCACGGCAGTTGAGCGAGGGACAGGGCGTCGTCGTCGCGTACGCCCCCGACGCTCCTCGCGATCTGCAGTACTCGGTGACGGACGTGGACCGTGAGTTCCCCATGGCACTGCTCGCGGGGATCTTCGCCCTCGCGGTGGTGCTCGTGGGCCGGATGCGCGGAGTGATGGCCCTGATCGCGCTGGCGGTCTCGTTCGCCGTGCTGACGCTGTTCATCCTGCCGGCGATCCTGCAGGGCTCGGATCCGCTGATCGTCGCGGTGGTCGGGGCGAGCGCCATCATGCTGATCGCGTTGTACATGTGCCATGGGGTGACGGCGCGCACCTCGGTCGCGGTGCTCGGCACCCTGATCTCGCTTCTGCTGATCGGGCTGCTGGGTTCCCTGTTCATCGGCTGGGCAAGCCTGAGCGGGAACACGGACGACAACACCGGCCTCATCCACGGCCTGTACCCGGGCATCGACATGAGCGGTCTGCTGCTGGCCGGCGTCATCATCGGCTCCCTCGGCGTCCTCGACGATGTGACGGTGACCCAGACCTCGGCCGTCTGGGAACTGCATCAGGCCGACCCGGGCATGGGTCCGCGCGCCCTCTACCGCGCCGCGATCCGCATCGGCCGCGACCACATCGCCTCGGTCGTCAACACGCTCGTACTCGCCTACGCGGGCGCCGCGTTGCCCCTGCTGCTGCTTTTCTCGATCGCGCAGTCGGGCGTGGGCGCCGTGGCCACCAGCGAACTGGTGGCGGAGGAGATCGTACGGACCCTGGTGGGCTCGATCGGCCTGGTCGCCTCCGTACCGGTGACCACCGTCCTTGCCGCCCTGGTGGTCTCGGCCGACCGTCCGCAGCCCGCAGAGGAACCGGCCGGGTCACCAATTCTGGGCGGCAGGGGGCGGCGGCGAAAGAAGTGAGTGCACGAGCCGCACCGATGGGGCGTCAGCCGGCGTTCTCCTCGGCCAGGATGCGTCCGAGCGCCTCTTCCAGACTCACTTCGCAGTCACCCAAGGAGAGCTCCTGACCGATCGGCACCAGCTTGTCCGTACGGTCGAGGAAGGCCACGAGCGGTGCCGCGCCCGCGCGGAACAACGCCGAGTCGGCGCCGACCCGAAGCCGGATACGAACGTCCGACAGACTTTCGGGACCGACGGGCGCGATGTGCACATCCCCGTCCCCGCTCGGCCCGTTGATCCCGTCGAGCAGCAACTCCCGCCCGAATGCCCAGGTCACAGGTGCGTCGCCGGGAAGGTGAAAGGTCATCCGCACCGCGTACGGATCCCAGGTCTCGTAACCCAGCTCCACCGGAATCCGGAAGGAGAGCTCCTCGGAGACGAGGAAGCTCATCAGTACCTCGGCCTGGACCGACTCGCGCATCACATACCCCGCAGTAATGAAGCAATGAATGAACCCGTGCTGGCAAAGCAAGAAAACGGCCAGGAACGATCCCCCTAGGCCCTCTTGACGTAATCGTCCTCGAAGCGCTAGCAGATCACAAGGAGTGATATTTCAGATACTGATAGAGAAGGCAAGTGACCCCAACAGCCCACCGATTCCGTTCCTCAGCTGCTCCACCGCAGGGAGCAATCTGGCTTCCTGGTGAAGGGGAAGAGAAATGGCCATCGTTGCGACGACAGGGCCGGTGGTGATCGGAATGGCGGCGCAGACCGTGCCGAGCGCATACTCCTGACGCTCCACGACCGGCGCCATGGACCCACGCGACGCGAGCCGTTCGAGCAGTGCGCCCCGGTCACGCACCGTGTGCGGCGTGACGGGCTGAACGGGATGGCGGTCGAGGTGGTCACGGCGGGCGGACTCGTCGAGCTGGGCGAGAAGACACTGGCCCAACGCATGCGCGTGGCCGGTCTCGCGGAAGTCGGCCCATTCGGCGACGGCCGGCGCGTAGGGCGTGTCGGAGACCGCGACGATGTCGATCTCGCCTTCGCGGTAGACGGCGAAGTAGACGGGTACGCCGATGGCGTCCCGCCAGTGCGCCAGCGACTCCTCGAGCGTGCTGCGACGATTCTGCAACGAGCCGCCGGAGACGAGCCGTTCGATGGCGTTGCCGAGGGCGTACACCCCGTTCTGGCGCCTCAGATAGTCGCCGTGGGTCAGGGTGCGCAGCAGGTGATAGGCGGTCGGCAGGGGGATGCCGGCCGCTCGCGCCAGCAGCTTGGCGGGAGCGCCGTCCGGATGCGCGCCTGCGGCCTCCAGCAGCCTCAGCGCCCGTTGCACGGAACTGATCAGGGTCGGTGCAGTGGCATTCGTGGCCCCGGCCACAGGTCACCCCCAGGCGTGGTGACGGGCAGCGAGCCCGCCCGCGGGGTCCGCCCCCGCGCGCCCGCCGCATCCCCGGGCCCTGAACGGCCGTTCAGCTCAGGACACCTCGGAGCGCTGATGAGAGCCGTGCTCCGATATCTCCCGAGGGCGGCAGAGATGAGCCACTGTAATGGCAGCGTCGGCCGGGGAACGGGGATCGACCGGCGGTTCCCCCGGCCGGGCTAACGGCCCTTCGCCACGGCCCCGGCGTCCCTACCAGTCACCGCGCGAACCGGACGACGCCATGAACTTCCGTACGACGAAGACCAGTCCGCCGACGAGAGCGACGAACACCAACAGTTTGAAGAGCAGTCCGATCACGAAGCCGACGACGCTCGCGATGAGCCCGCCGAAGACGACCAGCGCGATCACCGGGATGGCGATCCACTTCACCCACCACGGCATCCCCGTGAAGATCTCCTGCACAGCCATCGTCCTACCTCGCTTCTCCCGAGTGCCTGCCCCCGAGTGCCTGTCTCGATGCTAGGCGGGGGGACGTGGCGAGCGGGGTGCCGCGAGCCCTTGAAATCCCCTGAGCGAACCCCTAGGGCCTCGCGTTCGGACCGTGCCGGTCTCCCGGGGGCGAACGGTCAGCTCTCGGGCGGAGAGAAGACCACCATGACCCGCAGATCCTCGCTGATGTGGTGGAACTTGTGCGCCACCCCGGCCGGTACGTACACGACGCTGCCCCGGCCGACCTGTGTGGTCTCCATCCCCACCGTGATCGCCGCCCGGCCGCTGACCACGAAGTAGACCTCGTCCTGGTTGTGGGGGAGCTGTGGGTCGATCTCGCCGGCGTCGAGCGCATACAGTCCGACCGACATGTTCCGTTCGCGCAGGAACTGCAGATACGCGCCGTCGTTGGCGGCGCGCTCCGCCTCCAGCTCGTCCAGTCGGAATGCTTTCATCGCGGTCCCGCCCCTGCACTAGGTCCGATCACGTCTGCCACGATCAGACACATGTTGAATTTCCTAGTCAAGACGATCGCGAACGCGGGTGCCCTCTGGGTGGCCGTCTGGTTGCTGCAGGACATCACACTGACCGGCGACAGCACCGGCAAGAAGGCCTGGACCCTGATCCTGGTGGCCCTGCTCTTCGGGCTGGTGAACTTCCTCGTCAAGCCCGTGGTCAAGCTGCTCACCCTGCCGCTGTTCATCCTCACCCTCGGCCTGATCACCCTGGTGATCAACGCCCTGATGCTGCTCCTCACCTCGTGGCTCGCCGACCAGTTCGACCTGAGCTTCCATGTCGAGGGCTTCTGGACCGCGGTTCTCGGCGGCCTGATCATCTCGATCGTGTCCTGGGCCCTGAACCTCGTCCTGCCCGACAAGGACTGAGCGCCGCGTGATGGCGAATGGACGAGGAGCACATGGCATGACCGGCACGACCCAGGGCGACGGCACCAGAGCGGTTCGGGCAGGGCTGCCCGAACCGGTGAAGTACGAACCGACCCTGCCGGGTCCGGTCTTCGCCGCCCACTTCCACCTGCCCGGGGAGCCGACCGGCCCGTACACGTACGGCCGCGACGAGAACCCGACCTGGACCCATCTCGAGCGGGCCGTCGGCGAACTCGAGGCCCCGGGGGAGAGCGTCGAGACCGTCGTTTTCGCCTCCGGCATGGCGGCCATCTCCGCCGTACTGATGTCGCAGCTGAAGACGGGAGACGTCGTCGTCATGCCCGACGACGGCTACCAGGCGCTGCCGCTGGTCCACGAGCAGCTGCGGGCGTACGGCATCGAGGTGCGTACCGCTCCTACCGGCGGTGACGCCCAGCTGAGCGTGCTCGAAGGGGCCCGGCTGCTGTGGATCGAGACACCGTCCAACCCCGGGCTCGACGTGTGCGACATCCGGCGGCTCGCCGACGCCGCGCACGCGGCAGGCACCCTCGTCGCCGTCGACAACACCCTGGCCACCCCCCTCGGCCAGCGGCCGCTCGAGCTGGGCGCTGACTTCTCGGTGGCCAGCGACACCAAGGGCATGACGGGGCACGGCGACATCCTGCTGGGTCATGTGACCTGCCGGGACCCGCAGCTCGCGGCAGGGGTACGGCGCTGGCGCAAGATCGTGGGCGCGATCCCGGGGCCGATGGAGGCGTGGCTCGCGCACCGGTCGCTCGCCACCCTTCAGCTGCGCGCCGACCGGCAGAGCGCGAACGCGCTGGCCGTCGCACAGGCGCTGAGCGGTCGCGCCGAGGTCAACGGCCTGCGCCACCCCGGACTGCCGACCGATCCCTCGCACAAGCTCGCGGCGCAGCAGATGCGGCGCTTCGGCTGCGTGGTGTCCTTCAACCTGCCCGACCGAGCCCACGCGGAGCGCTTCCTCGACGGGCTGCGGCTGGTCGACGACGCGACCAGCTTCGGCGGCGTCCGCTCCACCGCGGAGCGCCGCGGCCGCTGGGGCGGGGACGCCGTCCCGGAGGGCTTCATCCGCTTCTCGGCCGGCGCGGAGGACGCCGACGACCTGGTGGCGGATGTAGTGCGGGCACTGGACGAGGCGGCCGCTCCCGCCGGCGACGTACGGCCGCCTGCGCACGGCGGCTGAACCCGATACGGAAGACGGGCGGTCCGAGCCTCCCCCCTCATGGCTTGGACCGCCCTCGGTTCCCGCGCGCCAAGAACCGTCTCGACAAGGCTAGTTGACTC
>NZ_JBEXRZ010000014.1:0-68794 GCF_040613325.1 Streptomyces sp. NPDC006283
GGCCGCCCGCATGATGCGGGCGGCCCCCTTCGCGTCGATCAGCGCTTGGTGCCGTCCACGATCAGCGGGTTGCCCGAGCCGTCGCCGCACGGCACGGCGTAGACCGCGTTCTTCTGTGCCGCCTCCTTGAACGCCTCGATGCACTGGTTGGCCAGGACCTTGTCGCTGAGCGAGTCATTGAGGATCTTGTTGGCCTTGGCGATGCCCTCGGCCTCGATCCGCCGGCGCTCCGCCTCCGCCTTCGCGGTGCGCGCCGCCTCGGTCGCCCGTTCCGTGGCCTGCTGCTGCTGGATCTTGCGGTCGATCTGGTCCTGCAGCTGCTCCGACGGACGCACGTTGCGGAGGTTGACGGTCGTGACGGCGATGCCGCGCGGCGCCAGCCGCTCCTTGATCAGGTCGGCGATCTCGGCGTTGATCTTCTCGCGCGCGGAGGTGTATCCCTCCTCGCTGGTGTGGCGGGCGAAGACGTTACGAATGATCTCCCGGCTGTCCGGGAAGACCAGTCGCTGCTGGATGGCGTCCTCGCTGCCGGCCAGCTTGTAGAGCTCGATGGCCTTGGCCGGGGTCACCGCCCACTTCACCGTCACCTCCGCGTACATCACGCCGCCCTGCGAGGAGCGCACCTCGACCACGTCCTTGTCGGAGAGGTTGAGGTCGACCGGCCGAGTGGAGAACGTCGTGACGTTCGTGAACGGCGAGGTGATGTTCATACCGGAGTTCATCGGCGTGCCCACCTTGCCGAAGGTGACCGGGACACCGACCTCGTAGGCGCTGACGACGTGCACACAGCTGACCACACCCGAGAAGAGACCGGCTATGAGCGCCCCCGCCGCTCCGAGCTTGAGGCCCCGGTTGTCGCCGCCTCTGGCAACGAGGTACATCACCGCGGCGGCGATGACGAGGATGACGAACAGGACGAACACGTTTCCCCCCAGGGACTGATGCCGCAAAGTAAGCGGAGCGTAAAGCATCGTCGGCATCAGGACGCCGGGGAGTGGCCGGCCAGTTCCCCGGCGCAGGTCCCCGGGTCCTCACGCGGCAGGCCGCGGGTCGGTCAGGGCTGCCCGATCAGCCCGTGTTCCTGCAGGTACTCGAGCTGCGCCCGCACCGACAGTTCGGCAGCCGGCCACAGGGACCTGTCGACGTCCGCGTAGACGTGCGCGACGACCTCGGCCGGGGTCGCGCAGCCGTTCTCGACCGCTGTCTCCACCTGGGCGAGCCGGTTCGCCCGGTGGGCGAGGTAGAACTCGACTGCTCCCTGGGCGTCGTCGAGCACCGGACCGTGGCCCGGCAGCACCGTGTGGATGCCGTCGTCGACGGTGAGGGAGCGCAGCCGCCGCAGCGAGTCGAGGTAGTCGCCGAGCCGGCCGTCGGGATGTGCGACGACGGTCGTGCCGCGGCCGAGAATCGTGTCGCCGGTCAGCACGGCGCGGTCCGCGGGCAGGTGGAAGCTCAGCGAGTCGGCGGTGTGGCCGGGAGTGGGGACGACCCGCATCTCCAGTCCGCCCGTGGTGATCACGTCCCCCGGTGCGAGCCCCTCGTCGCCGAGTCGCAGCGCCGGGTCGAGGGCGCGAACGTTCGTACGGGTCAGTTCCGCGAGGCGGGAGGCGCCCTCGGCGTGGTCCGGGTGGCCGTGGGTGAGCAGAGTGAGGGCGATCCGCTTGCCCGCGCGTTCCGCCGTGTCGATGACGGCCCGCAGGTGCCCCTCGTCGAGCGGGCCCGGGTCGACGACGACCGCGAGTGGGGAGTCCGGCTCGGAGACGATCCAGGTGTTCGTGCCGTCGAGGGTCATCGCCGACGGATTCGGCGCGAGGACGTTGACGGCCCGGGCCGTGGCGGGCCCGGACAGGACACCGCCACGGGGCTGGCCCGGCAGGCCGGCTGCGTCGGTCATCGCTGACCTCCCGACGTCGGGACATGCTTGGTGAACTCCTCGTGACCGGGCCAGCTCAGAACGACCTCCCCGTTCTCCAGCCGGGCGCTGGCCAGCACAGGGGCCAGATCCTGGCTCGCCGCGGCCTGCAGCGCCTCCGCGGAGGTTCCGTACGCCTGGAGTGTCCGCAGCGTCGCGACGGTCGGCGGCATCATCAGCAGCTCGCCCTTGTCGTACCCGTCCGCCGCGTCCGCCGGGCTGATCCAGACCGTGGTCTCCGCCTCCGTCGAGACGTTGCGGGTGCGCTGGCCCTCGGGAAGGGCGGCCACGAAGAACCACGTGTCGTAGCGGCGCGGCTCGAACTCGGGGGTGATCCAGCGCGCCCACGCGCCCAGCAGATCGGAGCGCAGCGCGAGGCCCCTGCGGTCCAGGAAGTCCGCGAACGACAGGCCCCTGTCGACCAGGGCCTGCCGGTCCGCCTCCCAGTCGTCACCGGTCGTGTCGCCGACGACCGTGTCGGGGGTGCGGCCGGCGAGCAGGACGCCTGCCTCCTCGAACGTCTCGCGCACCGCCGCGCACACGATCGCCTGGGCGGACGCGGTGTCGTCGACGCCGAGGCGCTGCGCCCAGACGTCCAGGGAGGGCCCGGCCCAGCGCACCGGCCGGTCGTCGCGAGGGTCCACCCCGCCTCCCGGGTACGCGTACGCGCCTCCGGCGAAAGCCATGGAGGTGCGTCGGCGCAGCATGTGGACCGCGGTGCCGTCCGCCGTGTCACGCAGCAGCATCACGGTGGCGGCCCGCTTGGGGGCCACGGCGGTGAGCTCTCCGCTCGCGAGTGCGCGGATGCGGTCGGGCCATTCCGGCGGGTACCACTGACCATTGGACATGGGCGGATGCTATGCGCTTCCGCGCCGATGTTCGAGAGCCTCCCTTGCGCTGCGCCTCGCAGGCCGGCAGACCGTCGTTGCCGCCCTGCTGGCTCAGGTCGGCCTGGGCCGTGACGCTGTTGCCGAACTCCGCCTGCCACGGAGGTACTTTCGAGTCGTAGTCGAGGCCCGGCGGTTCGCCGTGGCACGGTGACCGGCCGGAGCCCCTATGGCAGCGGCCCCGCACCCGCCGGAGAACCGGCGGCCGCGGGGCCGTACGTACGGCGCGCGGATGTACGCGCCGAAGGCTCAGTCCTGGACGAGCTCCACCTGGATCTCGACCTCGACCGGAGCGTCCAACGGAAGCACCGCGACGCCCACCGCGCTGCGCGCGTGCACGCCCTTCTCGCCGAGCACCTCGCCCAGCAGTTCGCTCGCGCCGTTGAGGACCGCGGGCTGGCCGGTGAAGTCGGCGGCGGACGCCACGAAGCCGACGACCTTCACCACACGGGCGATGCGGTCCAGATCGCCGACGACCGACTTGACGGCCGCCAGGGCGTTCAGTGCACAGGTGCGGGCGAGCTCCTTGGCCTCCTCGGGGGTGACCTCCGCGCCCACCTTGCCGGTGACCGGCAGCTTGCCCTCGACCATCGGAAGCTGACCGGCGGTGTAGACGTACGCACCCGAGATCACGGCCGGCTGGTAGGCGGCGAGCGGCGGCACGACCGCCGGAAGCGTCAGCCCGAGCTCGGCGAGCTTCGCATCGACGACGCCGCTCACGAGGCCCTCTCCCGCTTCAGGTAGGCCACGAGCTGCTCGGGGTTGTTCGGCCCGGGAACGACCTGGACGAGCTCCCACCCGTCCTCGCCCCAGGTGTCCAGAATCTGCTTGGTCGCGTGCACGAGAAGGGGCACGGTCGCGTATTCCCACTTGGTCATGGAGGCGACTGTAGCCGCACCCTCCGCCTACTTCGTGACGCAGCCCGCAGGCAGCCTCGTGCGTAGGGCGCGGCGCGACTGGTTAGGCTCGAATACGTGAGCAGGCTCCAGGTCGTCAGCGGCAAGGGCGGTACCGGTAAGACCACGGTGGCCGCCGCACTCGCGCTCGCCCTCGCGACCGAGGGGAAGCGGACTCTCCTCGTCGAGGTCGAGGGCAGGCAGGGCATCGCCCAGCTCTTCGAGACGGAGGCCCTTCCCTACGAGGAACGCAAAATCGCCGTCTCCTCCGGCGGCGGGGAGGTGTACGCGCTGGCCATCGACGCCGAACGCGCCCTCCTGGACTATCTCCAGATGTTCTACAAGCTCGGCAGCGCAGGCCGCGCCCTGAAGAAGATCGGCGCGATCGACTTCGCCACGACGATCGCTCCGGGTGTCCGGGACGTTCTTCTGACCGGCAAGGCCTGCGAGGCCGTACGCCGTCGGGACAAGCAGGGCCGTTACGTCTACGACTACGTGGTCATGGACGCGCCGCCCACCGGTCGCATCACCCGCTTCCTGAACGTCAACGACGAGGTGGCGGGCCTGGCCAGGATCGGCCCGATACACAATCAGGCGCAGGCCGTGATGCGGGTCCTCAAGTCGCCGGAGACCGCCGTCCACCTGGTGACGCTTCTGGAGGAGATGCCGGTCCAGGAGACCGCCGACGGCGTCGCCGAGCTGCGCGCCGCCGAACTGCCGGTCGGCAACGTCATCGTGAACATGGTCCGCCCGCATCTCCTGGACGAGGACGCGGTGCGCGACGCGGCGAACGGCCGGCGTGGCGCCATCACCAAGGCGCTCACGGGCGCCGGTGTCGGGCGCGCCGCAGGGCTCGTCACCCCGCTCCTCGAGCAGGCGGCCGAACACGCCCAGCGCGTCGAGCTGGAGCGCGAGCAGCGCCGGGCGCTGAACGCCCTTGACCTGGGTGCGTACGAGCTTCCCGCGCTGAGCGAGGGAGTCGACCTGTCGGGGCTCTACCAACTGGCGAAGGAACTGCGCAAGCAAGGGGCGGGCTCATGACCCTGGACGCATCGGCCCGGCTCGAGGTCGATCCGCTCATCGACGACCCCGCCACGCGCATCATCGTGTGCTGTGGCGCGGGCGGCGTCGGCAAGACGACCACGGCGGCGGCGCTCGGTGTCCGGGCGGCCGAGCGCGGCCGCAAGGTCGTCGTCCTCACCATCGACCCGGCCCGGCGGCTGGCGCAGTCCATGGGCATCGACTCTCTCGACAACACTCCGCGCAGGGTCAAGGGCATCGACGGTGACGGCGAACTGCACGCCATGATGCTCGACATGAAGCGCACCTTCGACGAGATCGTCGAGGCGCACGCCGATGCCGACCGGGCCCGCGCGATCCTGGACAACCCCTTCTACCAGTCCCTGTCGGCCGGCTTCGCGGGCACGCAGGAGTACATGGCGATGGAGAAGCTGGGACAGCTGAGGGCGCGCGACGAGTGGGACCTGATCGTCGTCGACACCCCGCCGTCCCGTTCGGCCCTGGACTTCCTCGACGCGCCGAAGCGGCTGGGGTCGTTCCTCGACGGCAAGTTCATCAAGCTGCTGATGGCCCCCGCGAAGATGGGCGGCCGGGCGGGGATGAAGTTCCTCAACGTCGGCATGTCGATGATGACCGGGACGCTGGGGAAACTCCTCGGCGGGCAACTGCTGCGTGACGTGCAGACGTTCGTGGCGGCAATGGACACGATGTTCGGTGGCTTCCGCACGCGGGCGGACGCGACGTACCGGCTCCTCCAGGCCCCCGGGACGGCGTTCGTCGTCGTCGCGGCGCCCGAGCGGGACGCGCTGCGCGAAGCGGCGTATTTCGTCGAGCGGCTGGCGGCGGAGAACATGCCGCTCGCCGGCCTGGTCCTGAACCGAGTGCACGGCAGCGGGGCGGCGCGGCTGTCCGCGGAGCGGGCACTGGCGGCGGCGGAAAATCTTGACGAAGGCGGAATTGTGGATCAGGGAGCCGGGAAGACTGGTGTTCGTGACATCACGGACGTCGTCCCCTCTCCCGAATCGCCGCCCGCGTGTCACGCCACAGGCACGCGATCCGAGGCCGCCGCCTCCGACGAGCAGACCACGCAGCAGCTGACAGCGGGGCTGCTGCGTCTGCATGCCGAACGGATGCATGTGATCGCCCGCGAGCGGCGCACATGCGACCGCTTCACCGCGCTGCACCCGGAGGTGGCGGTGGCGGAGGTGCCCGCCCTGCCGGGCGACGTGCACGACATCTCCGGCCTTCGCGCGATCGGTGACCGCCTCTCGACGGCCGAGGCCTTGCCGACGGGCGCGGCGTAGCTGCGTAAGGGCGACGTCTTCGCGGTGATGCGCGGGCCAGGGAGGCCGCAGGCACGAGCGTGGCCACCCGGCTGTGCGCTTCTCGCGCCGGGCACGGCTGGGAACCAACCGGAAGCGTCGGCGGAGAGCGTCGCCCCGCCATGGGATCGCGCCCATGGTGAACGGGGCGTCCTGGCTCCGGGCATGCTGGGCACGTGCCGGCACAGTGAACACCTGCGCCTCGCGCACTTCCGACCCAGCGCACGACTCACAAGCAGCGCGCACCACTCACCACGGCGAGACCCTTGCCCCGCCGGGTCCGCCCGGCGACTCGCGCCGCTTGGCCGGTCAGCCGACCGCCGCGTACACCTCGTAGGTCTCGTCGTCGTCGAGTGCCACGGGCAGTATCCCCGCGCTGCGCTCGTACTCCGTGCGTGCGGTCTCGAGCAGTCTGCGCCAGGAGGTGACCGTCGGCCGCCGACGCAGCAGTGCGCGTCGCTCCCGCTCGGTCATTCCACCCCAAACGCCGAACTCGACGCGGTTGTCGAGCGCATCGGCCAGGCATTCGGTCCGCACCGGGCATCCGGTGCACACCGCCTTGGCCCTGTTCTGCGCTGCCCCTTGTACGAACAGTTCATCCGGATCGGTAGTGCGGCAGGCTGCCTGCGCACTCCAGTCGGTTACCCAGCCCATGCCGGCGCCGTCCTCTCCCGAATCGAGGCTCCCCCACGGCGGCAGCGGCATATTCACCGCTGCCAGTTGAGGACGTTACGGAAGGTGGGCACAGCGCAACACCCCCGTGGGGCCCAATCTTGAATGGCCCGAACGGACTATGCGTACGCGGCAGATCACCCAGGGGAGTGACCTGAGGGCATATCAGTCAAAACCGACATCATGGGGCAGTTCAGCTGGGTCACATGGGACGCCCGATGACGCATGCGTCGCATTCGGACACGACTGACGGACACACTTCCGCCGGATTCGGGTACAGCGGAAGTTGTGTCAGGTACTTGATGCGAAACCGCACTGCTGTGACAGTTGGGAGCAGCTTAGGCCAAGGCCTTTATGCCTGTCCGGCAAATGAGAACGTAGGCTGCCCTCATGCCAAAGAAGCGCTCGGGCGGCGGTCTGACCGGGACCCAGCAGGTCGCCAAGTTCCTCGGTGTCAGCGTGCTCTCCGGAGCGGTGCTGGCGGGCATCGCCCTGCCTGCCGCCGGAGCGCTGGGACTCGCGGCCAAGGGAACGGTCGAGGGTTTCGACACGATCCCCGCCAACCTCAAGACGCCGCCGCTGAGTCAGCGCACCACGATCCTCGACTCCGAGGGCGGGCAGATCGCCACGGTCTACTCCCGTGACCGCACGGTCGTGCCCCTCGAAGAGATCTCCCCGTACATGCAGAAGGCGATCGTCGCCATTGAGGACGCCCGGTTCTACGAGCACGGCGCGATCGACCTCAAGGGCGTGCTGCGCGCGCTGAACAAGAACGCGCAGACGGGCGGCGTCTCCGAGGGCGCCTCCACCCTCACCCAGCAGTATGTGAAGAACGTCTTCGTCGAGGAGGCCGGCGACGACCCGGACAAGGTCGCCCAGGCCACCCAGCAGACGCTCGGCCGAAAGATCCGCGAACTGAAGTACGCGATCCAGGTCGAGGAGGAGCTGGGCAAGAAGAAGATCCTCGAGAACTACCTCAACATCACCTTCTTCGGGCAGCAGGCGTACGGCGTCGAGGCGGCCTCGCAGCGCTACTTCTCCAAGAAGGCCAAGGACCTGAAGCTGGAGGAGGCCGCGCTGCTCGCCGGCATCGTCCAGTCGCCGAGCCGCTTCGACCCGGTCAACGACTCGGAGGAGGCCACCAAGCGACGCAACATCGTTCTGCAGCGCATGGCCGACATCCACGACATCTCCCAGGACGAGGCGGACCGGGCGAAGGCGACCGCGATCGAGCTGAAGGTCAGCAAACCCAAGAACGGCTGCATCACCGCCGTCAACGGTGCGGGCTTCTTCTGCGACTACGTGCGCCAGGTGTTCCTCACCGACCCGGTCTTCGGCAAGACCAGGGAGGCCCGGCTCAAGGTCTGGAACCAGGGCGGTCTGACGATCAGGACCACGCTGGACCCGCAGGCCCAGGCGTCGGCGCAGGGCTCCATAAAGGACCACGTCCACCAGACTGACAAGGTCGCCTCGGCCGTGACGCTGGTCCAGCCGGGGACCGGCAAGATCGTGGCGATGGGCCAGTCCAAGCCGTACGGCTTCGGCAAGAACGAGACCCAGATCAACTACTCGGTCAACTACGGCATGGGCGGTTCGAACTACGGCTTCCCGGTCGGTTCGACCTTCAAGCCGTTCCTGGCAGCGGCTGCCCTTGAGCAGGGCAAGCCGCCGACGCAGGTGTACCCGTCGCCGTACAAGATGCCGTACCCGCAATCGGTGCCGGGCTGCAACGGCAAGCCATGGGTCAACACCGAGAACGCCGTCCTGGAGAACGAGAACGAGTCCGAGGTCGGGCCGTACGCACTCAAGGAGGCGATGGCCAAGTCGGTCAACACCTACTTCGTACAGATGATCGCCGAGACCGGCACCTGCCCGGTCATGGAGACCACCGCCAAGATGGGCGTCGTGCAGGGCAGTGGAAAGCCGCTGCCGGAACTGCCCTCCGCGCTCACCCTCGGCTCCACCGGCATCTCGCCGCTGGTCATGGCCAACGCGTACGCGACCTTCGCGAACCGCGGCACCTACTGCACGCCGACGGCGATCGAGTCGATCACGACCGCCGACGGCCAGAGCCTCAAGGTCCCGCGGACCGAGTGCTCCAGGGCGATGAACGAGCAGACCGCCGACACGATAAACACCCTGCTGCGTGGAGTGGTCGACTCCGGCACGGGCCAGCAGGCCGGGCTCCAGAGCAGGGACAACGCCGGCAAGACCGGTACGACCGACGAGCGGCGCAACGCCTGGTTCGTGGGCTACACCCCGAACATGTCCGGCGCCGTCTGGGTCGGCAGCGCCAGCCAGCAGGTGAAGATGGAGCGCATCACCATCGGCGGCCAGTACCACGACAAGGTCTTCGGCGGCGCGGTCCCGGGTCCGATCTGGAAGGCCGCGATGACCGGGGCACTGAACGGCCAGCCCGCCCCGCCGTTCAACAGCGTGCACATACCGGACGCCCCGAAGGACAAGGACAAGGACCGGGACAGGGAGAAGCCGGGCGACGGCAGGCCCGACCCGCAGCAGCCGTGGCCGGGCATCTCCATCCCGCCGGACCTGATCGGCGGGGGAAACAACCGCGGCCAGGGCAACGGCGGCGGCACCGGCGGCAACTGGCCGTAAGCCGCAACAGGCAGGAGCGCAGGGACTACGCCGAAGGGGGACCCGTCGAGAACGGGTCCCCCTTCGGCTTACCGAAGTCCACCGGCTTTCTGGGCGCGGTGGTCGGCGCCTGCCACTATCGGCTGCGCAGCTGCTCGGTTGCTTTTGCTGCCCGCTGCTCGGCTGCTTTGCTGCCCGCTGCTCGGCTGCTCGGCCGGACTGAGCCGCCTCAGCCGGCGAGAAGCTGCTTCACCGCGGTGGCGACCCGGCCGCCCTCGGCGCGGCCCGCGACCTTCGGGTTCACGATCTTCATGACGGCACCCATGGCGCGGGGGCCCTCGGCACCCGCTGCCTTGGCCTCCTCGACGGCCTGCGCGACGATCTGGTGGAGCTCGTCGTCCGTCAGCTGCTGCGGCAGGTAGGCGTCGAGGATCACGCCCTCCGCCTTCTCACGCTCCGCCTGCTCCGCGCGACCGCCCTGCGCGAAGGCATCCGCGGCCTCGCGGCGCTTCTTCGCCTCCTTGGCGATCACCTTCTGCACCTCGTCATCGGAGAGTTCACGGGCCGTCTTGCCCGAGACCTCCTCCTTGGTGATCGCGGCGAGGGTCAGCCGGAGCGTGGACGAGCGCAGTTCGTCGCGCGCCCTGATCGCCTCGGTGAGGTCTTCCTGCAGCTTGGACTTGAGCGTGGTCATGCGGCAAGTGTGTCAGGTGCGCGGCGGCAAGCGCCCGCGCATTTCGCGCGGCGGGGCGGGGTGGGGCGTGCGTCGAGCCGTGACGGCGCCGCCGGACCGGGCGGTCGCGGCGCGTGGCTCGTAAGGCTGCGGACACGCGACCGTCCCCCCGTGGCGACCGTGGCGTCGCGTTTCGGACACCGCCCGTTGACAGTCTGCGCAGGTGTCGCGCCCGCCGTCCCTCCGTCTCCCCCTCGACCGGGCCTTGGGCCCAGCGGTCGCCAGGGTCGTCGGCCGGGGCATTGGCCGGCTTGTCGGCGGCGTCCCTGGCAGGACAGGCGTCGACTTCCGCCACTGCCGGCTGCTCGGGCTCATAGGCTCGAGCGCCCTCGCAGCCGGCGGCGTGAGCGCCGGAGCACTGCCGGTGCGGCAGATACTCGCCCCCGGCTCGGGGCCGGCCGCGATCGGGCTTGTCGCCGCGTACTTCGGACTCGTCGTCCTGATAACGGCCTGGCTACTGGTGGGCAGGGCCGTGCGCGGTTCCCGTCCGCCGGAGCGTCGCGATCTGCTGGTGACGCTCGCGCTGTGGGCGGCACCGCTGGTGGTGGCGCCGCCGTTGTTCAGCCGCGACGTCTACAGCTACCTGGCCCAGGGCGCGATGGTCGACGCGCGGCTCGACGTGTACGTTCACGGCCCCTCGCGGTTGGGCGGCCCGCTCGTCGCCGAGGTCGCACCGCTGTGGCGGGACACCCCCGCGCCGTACGGCCCGGTCTTCCTGGCTTTCGCCTCGGCGGTGGCGCACTCGCCGGACCTGACGGCGTTCTCGACGGTCTCCGCGGACCTGTCGACGGACCAGGTGTCCTGGGGAGTGCTCGGCATGCGGCTGGTCGCGCTGCTCGGCGTGGTGCTGATGGCCTTTTGCCTGCCCCGCTTGGCCCATCACTGCGACACCGACCCGACGCTGGCGCTCTGGCTGGGGGCGCTCAACCCCCTGGTCCTGTTGCACCTCGTGAGCGGCGCGCACAACGACGCGCTCATGCTCGGCCTGCTGGGCGCGGGGCTCGTCGCCGCCCTCGGCCGCAGGCCGGTCGCGGCAGTCGTATTGATCACCCTGGCCGCGCTGGTGAAGGCGCCCGCGGCGCTGGGGCTCGTCGCCGTCGTCGTGGTGTGGTCTCGGCACACTCCATGGGCGCGGGTGCCCCGCCTGTCCGCAGCACTCGCCGTGCTTGGTGTGTGTGCGGCCACCACCGCAGCAACGACCGCCCTGGTGGGCACCGGCTACGGGTGGCTCGCCACCCTGGACACCCCTGTGTCACCGGAGAACTGGTCCCTCACGTCCAGCCTCGGCCGCGCGACCGCCGCCCTGATGAACGGCGGCGGCACCGGCCTCGCAGAGCTCGCCCGACTCGCAACCCCCGCCTGGCATCTGCTCGGTCTGGCGGCCACCGCCTTCGCCGTGCTGCTCGCCTGGCGCCGCCATCACCTGCAACGCCCGGTCCACGCGCTCGGACTCAGCCTGATGGCGGTAGCTCTGCTTGGGCCCGCGATCCGCCCCTGGTACATGCTGTGGGGTCTGTTCTTGATCGCTGCCGCAGGGCCAGGCAGGCCCCTGCGGCGTACCGCCGCCGCGGCGAGCGGCGTCCTCGCCCTCGCCGTACTGCCCAGTGGATTCGCCCCCGACGTCAAGCAGTTGGCGCTGGCCGTCGGTGGCGGGCTGCTGGCGGTGACGGCGCTGTGGGGCGTACATCGCTTTGCCTACCGGCTCGTTGGGAGTACCGCATGACACAACTGGAGACGACGGAGGCCACGTGGCGGCGGCCGGTGACGACGCGGGGACGCCTGCTCCGCGTCGCCGCGCTGGCGACCGCCGTGCTGCTCTTCTCCACGACGGTGGCGTATCACCGGGACTGGTTCGACCTCGGCGTCTACTACGGGACCATTCACCACTGGATGAGCGACGGCGCCATCTACGACTACCTCGTGCCGGGAAGCCGCTACGGCTTCACGTACCCGCCGTTTGCCGCCGTCTGCATGCTGCCCATGGCGTTGGTCGACTGGCAGAGCGCGGTCGCGTTCACTCTGCTCCTCAACGGGGCGGCCGCGGCCGTGATCCTGCGGTGGACCGTCGGGCCGGTCGTGCGCAGGCAGGGGTGGACACCCTGGTACGCACTCTCCCTCGCCGGCTTGGCCTTCGCCCTCCTGGAACCGGTTCGCGACACCGTCAGCTTCGGGCAGGTCAACCTGCTGCTGTTGGCGCTCGTCCTCGCCGACGCGCGACTGCTGTCCGCCGGCGGCCGCGCGTCGCGGTACGCGGGCATCGGCATCGGGCTCGCCGCCGCGATCAAACTCACGCCCGCCGTCTTCATCGGCCATCTCCTCCTCACCGGCCGCCCCCGGGCCGCCGCCACCGCCACCGCCGTCGCACTCGGCGCCACCGGCCTCGCCACGTGGATCGCGCCGGACGCCTCCCGCGTCTACTGGACGGAGGCCCTGTGGAACACCGACAGGGTCGGCTCGCTCGCGTATGTCTCCAACCAGTCCTGGCAGGGACTGCTGGCCCGCGTCTTTGAGCCCCACGAGCCGAGCCGCGCGGTGTGGGCATTCGGGGTGGTCGTCCTGCTCGTCGTGTGGGCCGTGCGCGTACGCAAGTCGACGGCGGCTGGTGACCATGCCGGCGGCTTCGCGCTGACCGGGATCCTCGCCTGCCTGATCAGCCCGGTCACCTGGGTGCACCATTTGGTCTGGCTGGTGCCCGCCCTCGTGCTGCTCGCCGACGCCGGCCTCCGCACGCCCGACGGTCCTGACCGCCGCAGGCTGCTGACCTGGGCCGTCGCCCTGCCCTTCGTACTGAGCAGCAGCATCGTGTGGCTGTGGAGCCATGACTCGTCCGGCATCGACGGCTTCCTCGGCGGCAACACATACATGTGGATCGCGCTGGGGCTGTTCTTCGCGCTGCCGCTCCGCTCCGCGTCCGCGGAGGACCGCCGCCCGGCACTGCCCGGGCCCTGACGGGTCTGCGACGATGGACCCATGCGCGCACGCTACGGGCTCCCACTGAAAATCACCGCAGGTGTCACGGCGGCCGGGGCTGCCGGCCTCGTCTACGCGGCGGGCATCGAGGCCCGGTCGTTCCGGCTTCGACGAGTCACAGTGCCGGTTCTGCCACGCGGAATGCGGCCCTTGCGTGTACTGCAGGTCTCCGACATCCACATGGTCAGCGGCCAGCGCAAGAAGCGGGCGTGGCTGCAGTCGCTGGCCGGGCTGCGCCCGGACTTCGTCGTCAACACCGGCGACAACCTCTCGGACCCGCAGGGCGTCCCCGAGGTGCTGGACGCGCTGGGCCCGCTGATGGAGATCCCCGGCGTCTACGTCTTCGGCTCCAACGACTACTACGGCCCGAAACTCCGCAACCCCGCCCGCTACCTCCTCGAAAAGGCCCAGGGCCGCCACGGCCTCAACGGCAACGCGCCTGCCGTCGGCGCCGTCCACAACCCGTGGGAAGACCTGCGGGACGCGTTCGACGCCGCGGGATGGCTGGACCTGACGAACACCCGCGGCCGGCTGAAGCTCGACGGCTACGAGATCGCCTTCACCGGCCTTGACGACCCGCACATCAAGCGCGACCGGTACGAGAAGGTCGCGGGCGGCCCCGAACGGGACGCCGACCTGTCGCTGGCCGTCGTCCACGCGCCCTATCTGCGCAGCCTCGACGCCTTCACGGCCGACGGCTACCCCCTGATCCTCGCGGGCCACACCCACGGCGGTCAGCTGTGCATCCCTTTCTACGGGGCCCTGGTCACCAACTGTGACCTGGACACGGACCGGGTCAAGGGCCTGTCCACCCACCGTGCCGAGGGGAACGTCTCCTACCTCCACGTCTCGGCGGGCTGCGGCACCAACCGCTACACCCCGGTGCGGTTCGCCTGCCCACCGGAAGCGACCCTCCTGACCCTGGTCCCCCGCGACTGACCCCCGCCGACCTGGGCTTTCCTCCCCCGCGCCGCCCCACCCGCGCCGTGGTCCCTGCCTCCCCGGCGCGTCGCCCGCAGCGGGCCGAAACCGGATTTCGTCTCCGGCCGCGGGTGGGCTAAAGTAATCGATGTCGCCGGGACACCGGCGACATCGGGGTGTAGCGCAGCTTGGCAGCGCGCTTCGTTCGGGACGAAGAGGTCGTGGGTTCAAATCCCGCCACCCCGACAGTGAAACACCAGGTCAGGGGCCTGATCCGCAGAGCGGGTCGGGCCCCTGAGTGGTTTCGGAGATCGTCTGGGAGAGGCCTCGGAGACGATCTTGGTCGGACTCCTGTGCGTTCGTGAAGCGGATCCTCTTACGGATCCGTGACGCGAGGGCCGTCGGACACCTCGCCGGAACCGGGGCGGCATAGCTTCGGGGCATGCGCGTACTTGTGACTGGAGGAGCGGGCTTCATCGGCTCGCACATCGTCGCCGAGCTGATCGGACGCGGGCACGACCCGGTGGTGTTCGACATGGCGGAGGACGGGCGGGACGTACGGGACCCGAAGGCGGTACGGGACGCCCTGGCCGGGGTCGACGCGGTCTGTCACCAGGCGGCCAAGGTGGGCCTCGGCAAGGACTTCGGGGACGCACCCGGATACGTGTCGGCCAATGACCTCGGTACGGCGGTCCTGCTGGCCCAGATGGCGGAGGCGAGGGTGCGGCGGCTGCTGCTCGCCGGATCGATGGTCGTCTACGGCGAGGGGCGGTACGAGTGTGCCGCGCACGGCGTGGTCCGGCCCGGTCCGCGTGCCGAGGCCGACCTGAAGGCCGGTCGGTTCGAGCCGCGCTGCCCGGACTGCCGTGCCGACCTGGCACCCGGTCTGGTCGCGGAGGACGCGCCGATGGACCCCCGGAACGTCTACGCCACCACCAAGCTCGCGCAGGAACACCTCGCGGGCTCATGGGCCCGGGCGATCGACGGACGCGTGATCTCGCTGCGGTACCACAACGTCTACGGGCCGGGGATGCCCCGCGACACCCCGTACGCGGGCGTGGCCGCCCTGTTCCGGTCCGCGCTCGCGCGCGGCGAATCGCCGCGCGTCTTCGAGGACGGCGGGCAGCGGCGGGACTTCGTCCATGTACGGGATGTGGCCTCGGCCAACGCGATGGCGCTGGAGGCGTTGAGGGAGGGGCCGGCCTTCGCCGCGTTCAACGTCGGCAGCGGCGATCCACGGACCGTCGGCGACATGGCCGAGGCGCTGGCCGCCGCGTGCGCGGGACCGTCCCCGGTCGTCACAGGCGAGTACCGGCTGGGCGACGTCCGGCACATCACCGCCGACTCCGCGCGGCTGCGCCGCGAGCTGGGCTGGCGTCCGGCGGTGCCGTTCACGGACGGGATGGCCGAACTCGCGGGCGGCACGGAAGGCCCGGCCCCGCGGGAGGCCGGGCTCGCCCGGCAGCCGTAGGGCAGCAGTGGGCTGACCTGGGGGAACGGCTACCCCAGCGGCACCGGCAGGGTCAGTTCGAAGCGGCAGCCGCCGGAGACGTTGCGGACGTCGGCCCGGCCGGCGTGTGCCTCGACGATGCCCCGGACGATCGCCAGGCCGAGGCCCGCCCCCGAGGGTGGAGTACGTGCCGGAGTGCCGCGCCAGCCCGTGTCGAAGACGCGCGGGAGGTCTTCGTCGGGGATGCCCCCGCAGGCGTCGGTGACCGAGAGCACCACGGAGTCCGCGCGGAGTTCGGCGGCGATCGCGACGGTTCCGTCGGAGGGGGTGTGGCGGATGGCGTTCACGAGGAGGTTGGAGAGAACGCGGGTCATTTCTTTGCCGTCCACCTCCACCGGGAGTGGTGCGACGTTCTCGCCCGCGAGGCGCACGCCGTGTTCTCGTGCGAGGGCTTCGGCGCCGGCCAGGGCGTCTCCGACGAGGTCGTAGAGAGACGTCCGCGTGGGGCTGAGGACCAGCGCGCCCGCGTGGATGCGGGAGAGCTCGAAGAGGTCGCCGACCATGGAGTTGAGGCGGTCGACCTCGGTGCGCATCTGACGGTGGTAGCGGGCGGGGTCGGCGGCCACGCCGTCCTCCAGCGCCTCCGACATGGCGCGCAGCCCGGCGAGCGGGGTGCGCAGGTCGTGCGAGATCCAGGCGACGAGTTCGCGCCGGGAGGTCTCCAGGGCCCGCTCGCGTTCGCGGGAGGCAGCCAGCCGTTCGCTGGTGAGGGCCAGCTCGCGGCTCAGGGCCACGAACTCGGCGGGGGCGGGGAGGAGCGGTGCCGTGAACGTGCCCTGCTCCCCGAAGCTGCGCGCCGCTCCGACGAGTTCGCGGCATCGCCGTACGACCTGGCGGCCCAGAAGCAGCGCGGTGGCCAGCGACACGGCGGCCGCCATCGCGACGACCATGGTCACCACGGCCAGGTCGTGCGAGGACAGGAACATCGCCCACGCCACCGCGAGCGTCCCGGCTAGCATCGCGGACACGGCGACGGCAGCGACGACGGCGAGGGACACCGCGACACTCCGCTGCCTCAGGATCCGCAGCGCCGCGGCTCCCAGAAGGCCGGCGGCGCCCGCGCCGAGGAGCGCGTACAGGGCGATCAGCATCAGGTCACGCACGGTCCGCCTCCGTCTCCGTCCCGGCAGCCGAGGTGACCTCGGTGGCCGGGCTCGCCTCGAAGCGATAGCCGACGCCCCAGACGGTCTGGATCAGGCGCGGGTTAGCCGGGTCGTCCTCGACCTTTCCCCGGAGCCGTCGCACATGGACGGTCACGGTGGACAGATCTCCGAAGTCCCAGCCCCAGACCTCGCGCATCAGCCGCTCCCGGTCGCAGACCTGCCGCGGGTGCCGCAGGAAGTAGGCGAGGAGATCGAACTCCCTCAGGGTGAGGGCGAGTTCCCGGCCATGCTTGGTGACCCGGCGGGCCGCCGGGTCCAAGGACAGGTCCGCCGCAGCGAGGCGTGACTCACCGGCGGGTGCGGCTCGCATCGCGCGGCGCAGGACCGACCGCACCCGCAGGACGAGCTCTCGCGGGCTGAAGGGCTTGGTCACGTAGTCGTCCGCGCCGACCTCCAGGCCCAGGATCCGGTCGTCCTCGTCGCCGCGCGCGGTCAGCATGATGACAGGGACGGGCCGCCTGCCGCTCTCCCGCGCGCGCAGTCGGCGGCAGACCTCCAGCCCGTCCATACCGGGAAGCATCAGATCGAGCACCACGAGGTCGGGCCGGAGCTCATCGGCCGCGCGCAGCGCGGCCGGCCCGTCGGCCGCCAGGCGCACCGCGAAACCGGCCCGCTGCAAGTACCCGGCCACGACCTCCGAGACGGTCGGGTCGTCGTCCACGACGAGAACACTGCCCACGGCACCGGCCTCGTCGGTGCCGTCCGCCCGGTGCCCTTCGTACGCACTCTCCACGTCGCTTCCTGCCATGGCCCCAGGTTGTCACCCGTCCGGGCCAAGCCGAAGCGAGGTTCGCCTCCTCCGGGACGGCGTCCGCGTTTCGTAAGGTCTGGAAGCGTCATTTCCCGGTTCCTGATTCCTACGGTGTGGAGGGTGACTTCCTCTGCTTCCGCACCGCCCCGCGCGGATCTCGTACTGCCGTGCCTCGACGAGGCCGAAGCGCTCCCCTGGGTGTTGGCGCGGGTGCCCGCCGGGTGGCGGGCCATCGTCGTCGACAACGGCTCGACCGACGGCTCCGCGGAGATCGCCCGAAGCCTCGGTGCGACCGTCGTACACGAGAGCCGACGTGGTTTCGGTGCTGCCTGCCACGCCGGGCTGCTCGCGGCCCGCGCCGACCTGGTCTGCTTTTGCGACTGCGACGCCTCGATGGACCCCGGACTGCTCGCCCCGATGGCCGCGCAGGTGGCAGCGGGCGAGGCCGATCTGGTGCTCGGGCGTCGGCGCCCGCAGGGGCGAGGTGCCTGGCCCCCTCGTGCCCGCGCCGGGAACCTGGCCCTCGCGCGGATGCTGCGCCACCGCACTGGACTCCGGCTGCACGACCTCGGCCCGATGCGGGCGGCACGACGAGAGGCGCTGCTCGGGCTGGAGCTGACCGACCGGCGCAGTGGCTACCCGCTCCAAATGGTCGTGCGGGCCTCTGATGCGGGCTGGCGGGTCACCGAGACGGACGTCCCGTACCTGCCCCGCTCGGGGAAGTCGAAGGTCACCGGGACTTGGCGGGGCACCTGGTATGCCGTGCGCGACATGCGCCGGGTACTCGCTGAGCCGCCCGGCGCATCATCCGTCGCGGCCGGGGAGGTCTCCGTATGAGCACCCTGCTCGTCATCGCCAAGGCTCCCGTGGCGGGTCGGGTCAAGACGCGTCTGACGCCGCACTTCACCCCGGAGCAGGCAGCCGAGCTGGCCCGCGCAGCCCTCCAGGACACGCTCGAGACTGTGCTCGAGGCCCCCGCCGAGCGCCGTGTCCTGGTGCTCGACGGGCGACCGGGGTCCTGGCTGCCCGAGGGCATCGACGTCCTTCCGCAAGGCGCCGGCGGCCTCGACGCCCGACTGGCCGCGGCCTTCTCCCACGTCGAAGGGCCAGCCTTGCTCATCGGCATGGACACCCCCCAGGTCACCCCCGACCTCCTCGCCCAGGGCCTCGACTTCAGCGAGACGGATGCCTGGTTCGGCCCGGCCGACGACGGCGGGTTCTGGGCACTCGGCCTGGCCGAGCCAGACCCGGCGCTGCTCCTCGGCGTACCCATGTCGGTGGCGCACACCGGGCGGGAGCAGCGCCGACGGTTGACCGCGTCCGGGCGGGCGGTACGGGACCTGCCCGAGTTGTGCGACGTGGACACACCGGCCGACGCGGCACAGGTGGCGGCCGCCATATCCGGCACGCGCTTCGCCACGCTTCACAGTGGTCTGTGCGCGGTGACGCGATGACCGCCCAGCTAACCGAACCCGCCCTCGCCTGGCGGGCCGACCCGTATGCCGAGGCCCTCCGCACCGGCCGGGGCCCTCTCTACCTGCGCCGAGGCGACGGCTGGCTGCTGCCCCTGGAGGTCGAGCGATGGTGCGCCGAACCCGACGAGGCCGACACCACCGTCCTCGACCGCTGCGCGGGCCCCGTCTTGGACATCGGGTGTGGTCCCGGCCGCCTCGTCACCGCCCTCGCCGCACGCGGACACCGGGCTCTGGGGGTGGACGTCAACCCGGAGGCGGTGGCCATCACGGTCCGTTCGGGAGGCAGCGCCCTGTGCAGATCGGTCTTCGATCCCCTGCCACGTGAGGGCCGCTGGGACACCGTGTTGCTCATGGACGGCAACATCGGCATCGGAGGTGATCCGGCCGCCCTGCTCCGCCGCGCCGCCCGACTCGCCTCACCGTCCGGCTCCCTTTTGGTCGAGGTGGCCACCGCCGACGTCGACGAACGCGTCCAGGTCCACGTCGACGACGGACGCGGCGGGCGCGGAGCGCCGTTCCGGTGGGCCCGGCTCGGCACCCGGGCCTTGTGCGCCGAGGCTCCGCGGGCCGGCTGGACCCGATCCCTCACCTGGCAGGCCGCGGGCCGCAACTTCGTGGGCCTACGCCGCTGAGGACACGACCAGTAGGGGCCGACGCCTGCCACGCGTCGGCCCCTACTCCACGGCGGCCCTGCCTGGACTCAGCGTCGACGAGCCGCCCGTCGCAGGCCCGCACGCACCCCGACGTACGCGACGGTGATCACGGCGACGGCCGCCATCGCGAGAAGCCAGTTCCGGAGGTAGTCCAACGGCAGCACTGTCGCATTGGCCACGCCTCCAGGGCGCAAGAGCGGCGGCAGGGCGATCACCGTGAGCGAGCCCGCGACGACCAGCGCGGCGCGCGGAACCCCGCGCAGACGCAGACCCGCCGCCGCGGTGAGCGCGGCGATCGCGATCACCAGCGGTGCGATCAGCCCGTCGTGCACGAGGACGCCGCCTGCGAGCCACACACCGATCCGCCACGGCTCGGGCCGCTCCAGCAGCAGGGTGCCGCCGAAGACCATCAGACCGGTCCCGCAGCCGCCCACCACGTACCGGACCACCGTCACAGCACCTCCAGGCGGCCGACCCACTTGGTCTGGAGCACTCCGGGACGGTTGGGGGCGATGATGCGCGCCGGGTAGCCGTGGTCCAGGGACAACATCTCTCCGTTCAGGCCCAACGCCAGCAAGGTAAGCGGGTCCTGAGCGTACGTACGGCCCATTTCCGTCACCCGGTACGCGCCCGCGGCCTCCAGGGACACCACCCGGCACCGCGCCCCCGGGTCACCTCCCGCCTTGTCCAGCAGGTCGCGCACCCGTACCCCCGTCCAGTGGGCGGACTTGCTCCACCCTTCCACGCACGCGAGGGGCAGGCTCGCCTCGTGCTGCGGCATCGCGCGCAGTTCCGCCGGCGTGAGGGTGTACGGGCTCGGCCCGTCGACGATGAGCCGCCAGTCGGCCAGTGACGCCTCGGTGACGCGTGCCGCGGCGGCCGTGCGGTTGACCGGCAGTCCCTGCGGCCCGTGGTCCGGACTGCGCGGGCCGAACAGCTCCAGGGGTCCGAGCGCGGTGACGGACTGGCCCACCGTCGTCAGCGTGACGGCACCGACCCCTGCCCCGATGGCCGCGAGCAGTTGACGGCGGTCCGGTCCGTCGGCGGCGGGAAGGGAAAGGGTCCCCGGAGAGCGGCGGGTGAAGTGGTCTCGGATCCGCGGCCATTGCACGGCGACGTGGAGCAGCAGCGCTCCCACCAGGAGCCAGCCGACGGCGTAGTGGACGGGGACGAAAAAGAACGGCCAGGGGTACCACTGGAAGGTGTTCAGCAGCCCGGTGAACAGCTCGAAGATCCCCGCGGCGACGAGCACGGCCACCGAGATACGCTCCAGCGCGTGCCGGACCGACCGGACCGGCGGCCATGCGAAGAGCCGGGGGTAGACCGCCCACAACTTGGCAAGCAGCAGCGGGATCGCTGCGATGCCAGAGGCCACGTGCAGCCCCTGGGTGAACCGGTAACCCCAGCGCGGGCGGCTCGGCAGCCGGTCGACGAGCCAGACGGGCGGGTGCTGGAGGAAATGGCTGAGCACGCCGGTCGCGAAACAGACGACGACGGCAAGCCCGAGCCAGCGGCCGATCACGGTCGCGGTGCGGGCATCGTGCAGACGCCCCTTGAAGCTGATCGGCGGTCCAGGAGACGGGATGAGACGCATGAGCCCATGACACCCCCGGCAACGCCCCAGGGGGTGGCCTGAACACCTTACGAAACACGGACGCGCGGGGCGCCCGACCACACCTTCAGGGCCGTTCCTGGAACGCTGCGGACGTGAACCCGCGCACCGCCCTCGCCGCCACGGTCCTCGCCGCACTCACCGCCGTCCTCGTCCTCACCATCCGGTACGACGGCTACTTCGCCGACCCCGGTCGGCTGTTCTGGTGGTACGCGGCGTGCTGGGTGCTGTTCGCCGGGGCTCTGCTCGCGCTGCGCCGGGTCCCGTCCTCCCATGTCGTGCCCCTGCTGGTGGCCGGGGCGATCGCCGTGACGGTGACCGGCCTTGTGGCACCGCCCCGGACCAGCACCGACGCGTACCGCTACGCCTGGGACGGCCGCGTCCAGTCGGCCGGCGTCTCCCCGTACGACCACGCTCCGCAGGACCCGACGCTGGTCCGGCTGCGCGACTCGTGGCTCTTTCCCAAAGGGGCGGCCTGCGGCGGCCCGGACCGTGCCCGCATCCCCCCTGCCGGCCCGGTACCGCACTGCACGCGCCTCAACCGGCCCGCCGTGCACACCATTTACCCGCCCGTCGCCGAGGCGTACTTCCTCACCGTCGACCAGCTCTCCCCGGAAGGGGCCCGGCACAAGCCCCTCCAGATCGGCTGCGGCCTGATCACCCTGGGCGTGACCGGCGCGGTGCTGCTGATCCTGCGCCGCCGGGGCATCGACCCGCGCCGGGCCGCGTACTGGGCGTGGTGCCCCGTCGTGCCCATCGAGGCGGTCAACAACGCACATGCAGACGTCCTCGGGGCGCTGTTGGCCGTGATCGGCCTCGGGCTCCTCGCCGTCCTTCCGCATCGCCGGTCCGCCGGCGGGCTGGTCCTGGGCGCCGCCATCGCCACCAAGCTGATGCCCGCCATCGTCCTGCCAGGGGCACTGTCCGGAATCCGCCGCGTCCGCGATGCGGCCGCCGTGCTGCTGCCCGCCGCCGCTTTCATCGCGCTCGCCTACACGCCCTACGTCCTCCTCTCGGACGGGTCCGTCTTCGGCTACCTCGGTGGCTACGTGGAGGAGGAAGGCTACGACGAGCCCGCCGCCGGGCCTCGGTACGCGCTGCTCCGCCTGGTCCTGCCCGACAGCTGGGCGCTCCCGGTGGTCCTCGCCGTCATGACGGTGGTGTCCCTGTACGTGATGCGGCGCGGTGACCCGCACCGCCCGTGGAGCGGCGCGCTCCTGGTCACCGGCTGGGCCTTCGCCCTCCTCACGCCCGGCTATTCCTGGTACGCATTGCTCCTTGTCGCCCTCGTCGCGCTGGACGGACGGTGGGAATGGCTCGGCGTCGCCCTCGCGGGCCCCGCCGTCTACGTCTTCGGCCGGGTCTTCGACCACCGGCAGCCGACGGCCGCGATCGCGTACGGCCTTGCGGTCCTCCTCGTCCTCGCGGCCGCTGTGGTGCGGCGGCGCCACGGAACCGGAACGCGTCAGCCCGAGGACGTCTCCGTCCAGGCATCGGAGCCGGGGTCGCCCCCCTCGGCCCGGATCACGAGGCGGCCGACGTAGTGGTGCCGGCCGTCGGCGTGCGCGGCGCATGCCTCCGGGGAGGGCAGTCCGCTGTGGACCGGACGCAGGCGACGAACCGGCACTGCCTCCTTACTTGGGCGGCAGCTGCTCGCAGAACCCACGGCCAGGGCGATCCAGTGGTCGAGGACCTTGTCCTCCACGAGCGCGGGGCCACCGACGGTCACCCAGCCGCGCATCGGCTTGCCCGTGAAGTCCATGCGGGCGGGCCTCCGGGCGGGCCAGGGCCTCCTCGGCCCGCTCGGGGCCCACCCGGACGATCAGCTCGTCGCCGACCAGGCCCACGGTCATGTTCCCGCCCAGCAGGAAGGCCAGGCCGCCGAACATCCGCATCTCGGGGAGGCCCGGCCGCTCACCGAGCCCGTCCCGGATCCGTTCGGCCGGCCCTTCGTCGTACGTCATGGAACCCACTCTTCCGGACGACCCGACGACGCGCCCTGCGGGTGTGGCCGTCAGCGGGCCGGCATCGGCCGGGTCTCGAGCCGCCGGCCTCGCCGTCACCGCACGGCTTCGCGTGCCCGTCGCTCGTGTCGTGCCGCTCGTCGTCGGGGAGCCGATTCGCGCCACCTGCGGACGGCGAGAATCACTGCCGAGGCGATCAAGAGCGCAGCCGTGACCAGCAGCCAGCGCTCAAGGAACCCGTCGGCCGGGAGCCCTGTGTAAGCGGTGTAGTGATTGACCCTGCCCAGGATCAACGGCCACCAGACCAGCAGCAGAAGGCCCGCGACAAAGAGGGGAACACGCACGTAGTTGACGCTCGGCCTCGGCGGCCTCTGCCCCGGGATCTCCCGGAACAGGCACTGCGCGGCCCGGTCCGTCACCACGTAGAGGGGGAGCAGCACGAGGTCGTGGAGGAGTGCCGCCCCGACGAACCACAGGGCCACGCCCAGGGTGTCTCCCTTGAGCAGTCGCACGCCCGCGTAGGCGGCGAGGGCGAAGGAGGCCAGGACCAGGAGCAGGTGGAGAGGGGAGGCTCCGTAACGGCGGCGGAAGACGGCCATGGCGCTCATGCCGGCTCTCCGAAGGTGATCCGGGTGACCCATTTGGTGTTGTGGACGCCGGGAGCGCCGGGGACGATCACCCGGGCCGGGTAGCCGTGGTCCTGCGAGAGCACGGCTCCGTTGACGCGTACGGCCAGGAGCGAACGGTGGTCGCGTACCTGGTTGTCCCTCAGGACGACGGCGCGGAACGCCCCTCCCCGCTGTACCGATTCCACCAGGGCCCGCGGGGTGTCCGTGCCCCGCCCGACCAGTGCGGCCAAGTCCGTGAGCCGTACGCCGCTCCACATCTGGTCGGGGGTCGACCAGCCCTCGACGCAAGCGATGGGCAACGCCGCTGCGTTCTGCTCCATGGCCAGGAGCTCATCTCGGGTCAGCACGACCTGGCGGCCCGCGCTGCGTACGGTCAGCCGCCAGGCGGGGCCGATGTCGCTGGGCCGGATCCCCACGGATGTCGCGGTCTTGTTGATCTGGAACCCGTTCGGTCCCGAGCCGGGATCCTGACCGCGCGGGGCGAGCAGCGCCGTCCGGCGCCACCAGCCGCCCACGCTCTGCCCGGCCGTCACCACGAACAGCGCCAGGGACCCCAGTCCGACCATGCCCAGGGCGCCCCGCCGTGAGATGGTCGGCGGCGTCGGCCGGGGCGGCGCAAGGCCGGCCGCCTCCTCCGTGCCGGCCTCCGGGAGCTCACGTCCGTACCTCACCGCGCGCAGGGCACGCGGCAGCCGGAAGGCGACGTGGACGACGAAGGCGCCGATGAACACCCACGCCCCATAGAAGTGCAGGACGTAGAAGGAGCCCGGGAAGATGTAGTGCAGCTGCACGTTGAGGATGCCTGTGGCGAACTCGAAGCCGGCGCCGCCCACCAGCAGGAGCAGGGACAGGCGCTCGATGCCGTGGCTGCCCGAGCGCACGGGCGGCCACTGGAACAGCTTCGGGATGACGGACCACAACTTCGCCAGCAGCACCGGCACGAGGACGACGCCCAGGACCACGTGCACGCCCTGGTTCACCCGGTAGAGCCAGTACGGCGAGGTCGGCCAGGAGAACAGGTAGAAGCCGAGCCACCCCTTGTCCGGCGTCTGGTCGTTGACCGGCGACAGATCGGGGTTGTACGCGGCGTACGACACCAGGCCCGTCACGAACAACACCGTGACCCCGACCAGCAGCACCAGCCCGAGCACCGCGGTCAGCCACAGCCCCCGCAGCGGGCTGCGCCAGAACTCCGGCCGCGCCGGCCCCGGCGGGGGCCCCGACGCGACGACGGAATCCACGGCAGTCTGCAAACGCCTCAGAGGAGTGGGACGCTCAGGAGGCTCGGACGGCGCCCGGGGTGCTGGCTCGGGGTGACTCCGATTGCCGTCGCTCGCCGCCACCGGGACACCTCCGCACACTCACCAGTCGCCGGGACGAACATCCCGCACCGGAGGTCGGGCCGGGTCCATGACACGCCCACGCGAGGCCCCTTGCCCTCCCGTGGGCGGGCACACATCTGGCTCCGTCGACGTGGCAGGGTCATCGTCGGCGATGTCCAGGGCAAGGGGCTCGACGCCGTGGAGACGGCTGCCGATGTACTCGGTGCCTTCCGGGAGGCCGCTCACGACGAGCCCGACCTCACGGGCGTCAGCGCACGGCTGGAGAGGGGACCGGGTCCGTCTCCTCATGCTCTCGCATACGGACCTCAGGACGACATCGAAGCCGTCACGCGTGCCGTGCTGACAGCCTCGCGGCTGCTCGTCGCGGTATCGGCCCGGTCGCTGGCGACGGTCGAGGAGAGCATCACGCTGCCGCAGTTCCGGATGCTCGTGGTGCTGTCCACCCGCGGTCCGTCGAAGCTGGTGTCCTTGGCCGACCACCTCGGCGTACAGCCGTCCACCGCCATGCGGATGGTGGACCGGCTGATCGCCTCCGGCCTGATGGCCCGTCGGACGAACCCGGCCAACCGCCGCGAGACCGTCCTGCGCCTGACCGAGGAGGGGAGCCGCGTCGTCCAGGACGTGACCTCCCGACGGCGTAAGGAGATCATGGCCGTTCTCCGTCGCCTCGACCCCGCTCAGCGCACCGCCCTCGTGGAGGCTCTCGACGTTTTCAACTCCGCTGGTCAGGAACCGGCCTTCGGCGGCGGTGACCAGGGCTCGCATCCTCTCGGCTGGTCCGACTGGGCGGACGGCGGTACGCAGTAGGACCGCACGACGGCAACGAAACAGACAACGGCGAACGCCAGAAGGGCCGTCCTGACGAGACTCCACAGCAGTGGGTCACGCGCTGCCGCCCGCCCGCCCCGTCTGGTAGATGTCGGGGATGCCGTCCGCGTCCTCGTCGCGCTCTTCGTCTTCCCACAGGCGCCGGTAGAGGCGGTTGCGGCGGCGTAGCAGCGCGGCGGCAAGGACGGCGGCGGAGAGGGAGCCGATCAGGACGGCGGCCTTGATGTGCTCGGCCTCGGCAGCGTTCGGGAAGGCGAGTTCGCCGATGAGGAGGGCGACGGTGAAGCCGATGCCGGCCAGGGTGGCGAGTCCGAAGACGTCGGCCCAGGCAAGGTCGGGGTTGAGTTGGGCACGCGTGAAGCGGGCGGCAAGGTAGGTGCCGAGGAAGATGCCGAGGATCTTGCCCGCGACCAGACCGAGGAAGACCCCGAGGGGCTCCGGGTCGGTGAAGACGTGGGCGAGCGCGGCGCCCGAGACTCCGACGCCTGCGGCGAAGAGGGCGAAGAGGGGGACGGCGACGCCCGCGGAGAAGGGGTGGACGAGGTGGGCGACGCGCGTGCCCGGCGAGGCTTCCTCACCCTTGTCGCGGGTGGTACGCAGGATGAGGCCCATGGCGACGCCCGCGACGGTGGCGTGGACACCGGAGTTGTACATCAGTGCCCAGGTCGCGACGCCGAGCGGCACGTACCACCACCAGCCGCGCACCCGGAAGCGCTGGAGTGCGTAGAAGAGGACGAGGCCGGCGAACGCTGCGCCCAGGGCCCAGAAGTTGAGGTCGCTCGTGAAGAAGATCGCGATGATGAGGATGGCGCCGAGATCGTCGACGACGGCGAGGGTGAGCAGGAACGCCCGCAGGGCGGAGGGCAGATGGGTGCTGATGACGGCCAGGACGGCGAGGGCGAAGGCGATGTCGGTGGCCATGGGAACGGCCCAGCCGTCGAGGCTTCCGCCGCCCGACGTGGCGACGAGGATGTAGACGGCCGCCGGTACCGCCATGCCGCACAGGGCGGCGATCACGGGCAGGGCCGCCGTGGCGGGGGTGCGCAGTTCACCGACGACGAGCTCACGCTTCAGCTCGATGCCCGCGACCAGGAAGAAGACCGCGAGGAGACCGTCGGCGGTCCAGTGGGCGACCGACAGGTCCAGGCCGAGGGCGGGGATGCCGAAGTGGAAGTCCCGAACGGACTCGTACGCTTCGCTCCAGGGGCTGTTCGCCCAGACGAGGGCGACGACGGCCGCCGCGAGGAGGACCAGACCGCCGACCGTCTCCGTCCGCAGGGCCTCGGCCACGGCCTGGCGCTCGGGCCAGGGCAGCAGTCCGAAGACGGTCTTGCGCGAGCGTGCCTGGGTCATGAGAGGAAGCCTCCGGGGCAGGTCGACAAATGGGCACAGAGGCCCCTCGGACGCCGACCAGACTTCCCGGCACACCAGCGTCATCCCTTGACGCGTTGTTTACACCCTATCGGGCGCGCAGGAGCCTCACCAGGCGTCTCTCACCTGCTGGAACAAGAGTGAGGGCCCTGTCCCCACCAAGGCGCGAGGTGAGGACAGGGCCCTTCAGGAGCCGGGCCGCCGGGGGGCGGTCAGACGGTGGTCTTCACCGACTCCTGGTCGGCGTCGTCGTCGGTGTCGAGTCCGGCGTCGCGCTTCTTCACGAAGGCGAGGAAGGAGTTCAGCTCCCGCTTGACGACCGGGGCGAGGAGGTAGAGGCCGATGATGTTGATGACGGCGAGCATGAACAGCACCGCGTCGGCCATGTCGATCAGCGTCTGCAGTGTGAGCAGGGAACCGGCCACCGCGAACAGGGTGTAGAAGACCTTGAAGCTCACCTCGCTGGCCTTGCTGCGGCCGAAGAGGTAGGTCCACGCCTTCATGCAGTAGTAACCCCAGGTCAGCACCGTGGAGATCGCGAACAGCATGACCGCGACGGTGAGGATGTACGGGAACCACGGCAGGACGGTGGCGAAGGCGTCGGAGGTGATGGTCACGCCGCCGATGGACTCGCCGCCCTCACGCAGCTCGACATAGCTGGCCGGGTTGGCGATGACGATGGTCAGCGCGGTCATGGTGCAGATGACGACCGTGTCGATGAACGGCTCGAGCAGGGCGACCAGGCCCTCGCTCGCGGGGTGCTTGGTCTTCACCGCGGCGTGGGCGATCGGGGCGGAGCCGAGACCCGCCTCGTTGGAGAACGCGGCCCGCTTGAAGCCGATGATCAGCGCGCCGAGGACACCGCCCGCGACGCCCTGGGGGTTGAAGGCGCCCTCGATGATCGTGGCGATCGCGGCGGGGACGGCGGTGACGTGGACGGCGATGACGACGAGGCAGGCGGCGATGTAGATGCCGGCCATCGCCGGGACGAGCTTGCTGGTGACGGAGGCGATCGAACGGATGCCGCCGAGGAGCACGATGCCGACCAGGGCCGCGATCAGGATGCCGAAGAAGAGCGCGCCCGCAGAGCCGCCCATCAGGCCGTCCTCACCGCCGGTGACCGAGACGAGCTGGGCGTAGGACTGGTTGACCTGGAAGAGGTTGCCGCCGAACAGGCCGAAGAACAGCACGAAGAACGAGGCGAGGACGGCGAGGATCTTGCCGAGGGTCTTGCCGTTCTTGCCGAAGCGCTCGGTCAGGCCCTTGGGCAGGTAGTGCATCGGGCCGCCGGACACGGTGCCGTCGGCGTGCACCTCGCGGTACTTCACACCGAGGGTGACCTCGACGAACTTCGTCGCCATGCCCAGCAGACCGCAGAGGATCATCCAGAACGTGGCGCCGGGGCCGCCGATGGAAACCGCGACGGCGACACCGGCGATGTTGCCGAGACCGACGGTGCCGGAGACGGCGGCGGTCAGCGCCTGGAAGTGGTTGACCTCACCGGCCGACCCCTTCTCGTCGTATTTGCCCCGCACCACGTTCACGGCCAGCCGGAACTTGCGCAGCTGGACGAAGCCGAACCAGCCGGTGAAGACCAGACCCGCGACGACGAGCCAGGCCACGATGAGGGGAAGCTCCGTACCCCCGACGGGGACGGCGTAGAAGACGACCTCTCCGAGCCACTCGGCTATGGGCTCGAAGAATCCGCTGACAGCCTTGTCGACGGACTGGGTGAAGGATTCGAGTGACACGGTGGGGACCTCAGTAACGCAGGACCGGCGCGCGGGGGCTGCGCCAGTAGGTGTGCGGTGTGTGAGCGAACGCCGTTGTCCGATCGGCGACCAGAGGCGTCACGTCCGTGGACTCGGAGCGTGATCACCTTGAGCGGTGCTGCCGGCGCGCGCCGGCACTGCGCAGGAGCGGCGACGTGCGGTGCCACCTGCGGAGTTGCGCATTCCTACCACGACACCGGCGACACGCAGCGTGACGGACATCACATAACGTACGGTGATCTTCGAAAGTCCCAGCAAGCGTGACGTGACCGTTATCCGGACACAATGTCCGTTCACAGTGCGCTTATCTTTGCAGGTCAGGGGCTTGAATACGTGACACCCCTGTTCATCAGGGATGGCCGCAGGCAGTCGTCCACGGCTCGGCGGGAACGGCCCGCGCGAGCCTGGTTCAGCGTGGAACTGGCGCACCGCAACTGCGACAGACACCCCGCCCGGCCGCAGACAGAGTTTCGGACATATCCAGGAACGCGTGGAGCACCAGGCACCTCACCTGCCTAGCGGGAAGCCTCTGCCGGTCCTGCCCCGTGCGTTCCTACCGGACGGGCGAGCAGATGGCGCGGGTCCGTCGCCCGGGTGATCGCCGTTTCGACGGCCGTGATGCGGTCGGCAAGCAGGCCGAGAGCGGCGACCGCCCGGCTCAGCGGGTCCTCTCCGGCGCCGCCGAGCGCCTGGCTCCGCAGATAGGCGGTGGTGACCTCCGACCAACGGGCGGCCTGCGAGGTGGTGAGGGCGCCCCGCAGCACGGCGAGCTTCAGGAGGTTGGCCTCGGCGTCGGTGGTGAGGGTCTGGGCCTCGGCGGTGTAGTGGTCGTCGATGACGGCGGCGAGTTCGGCGTCGTTCATGGCGGGTGAAAGGCGGGCCGCGATCTTGTTCATGTTGCGGTACGAGCCCTGGAGCCGGAAGGGCGGCTCGGTGCGGGCGTCGTCGGACTGGGCGGCGGAGGCGATGTAGGCCTTGTTGACCGCCAGGACGGTTTCGCGGGCGGTCAGCAGGTGGCGCAGGACGGCGAGGAGGTGGTCGAGTTCGGCGGGGGCGTAGGGGTGGGTGAGCCGGTCGCGTCGTGCGGTGGGGTCGCCCGTCGCCAGCCGGGTCAGGAGCTCCAGGTCGGTGCGGTCGCGGCCGGCGAGCGGGGCGAGGACGGGGTGGGAGGTGAGGGCGTTCTCGACGAAGCTCAGCGCGAAGGCCTCCTCCTTGCCGGTCAGCACGTCGCCGAGGTTCCACACGTCGGCCCGGTTGGCGAGCATGTCCGGTACACGGAAGCGCTGTCCGGACTCGGTGTAGGGGTTGCCTGCCATACAGACGGCGAATCGCTTGCCACGCAGGTCGTGGCCGCCCAGAGCGCGTGTGGCGTCGCAGAGCGGGATGAACTTCTGCAGGAACTCCGGCGAGGTGTGCTGGATGTCGTCCAGGTACAGCAGGACGTTGTTGCCCGCCGCGAGCGCGAAGGCGATCTTCTCCAGCTCCCGGCGGGCGGCGGCGTCGGGCGCCTCGGCGGGGTCCAGCGAGGTCGTGTACTCGCCGAGGGCGGGACCGTCGACCTTGACGAGCAGCAGACCGAGGCGGTCGGCGACGTACTCGATCAGCGTGGTCTTGCCGTAGCCGGGCGGGGAGAGGAGCAGCAGCAGACCGTGCGAGTCGGTCCGCTTGGCGTCTCCTGCCGCGCCGAGTTGCTTGGCGAGATGGTCGCCGATCAGGGGCAGGTAGACCTCGTCCACGAGCCGGTTGCGGACGAAGGAGGACATGACGCGGGGCCGGTACTCCTCCACGCGCAGCCGTGCGCGCTCGGCCGTGACGAGCTCCGCCCGGTGCTGCTGGTAGGCACGGAAGGCGGGAACGTCCACATCGGCGAAGCCCCGCGTCCTGGCCAGGTACTCGTCCAGGCGCAGCTGCATCGCGCCCCGTGCCACGCGGGGGTGGGTGCCGAGGATTCCGGTGACGGTCGCCGTGGTCGGGGCGCCCACCTCGTAGCGTTCGAGATCCGGGGTGAGTTCGACGGCTACGGCCTCGGCCAGTACGCCCTCGTCGAGCTGCTCGCCGGAGGCCGACGCGTACGAGGTGAGCCACGCCTCGACGAGCTGCCGGCGCGCGGCCGGCTCCGTGAGAGCGGCGAGGGTGTCGTCGTACGCGGAGTCGACGACGACGCGGCGGAACTTGTCCAGCAGTGCGTGCGATTGGGCGGAGACGGCGAAGCCCGTGGGGCCGGAGGCCAGTTCCGCGATCAGGTAGGCGGCGGCGGTCTCGTCGCCGATCTCCTCGGCCAGCTCCCGCTGGAGTCCGTCCAGGGCCGATGCCGAGCCGAAGAGGTCACGGGCCTGGGTCAGTGAGACCGCACGCCGGGTCCACTGCTCGCGGGCCGCCACGGTGGTGGAGTGGGCCCAGAACGTCTGGGCGGCCGCGCGCGCCTCTGCCGGGTGCCGGAGGAGTCCGGCACCCTCGTGGAGCCTGAGCACCGCCTCCAGGATCGCCGCCGCGTCGTGGTCGTGGACGCCGCGCTCGTAGCCCTCGTCGTAGGCGGCCTCGGCCGCCCGCCGGGCGAGTTCGGCGATGTCCGCGCCGGCCAGACCGTCCGCGCCGTGTTCGGCAAGCAGGCGTGCGGCCAGGTGCTCGGCGCGGTAGACCTCCGGCGACTCGGACGGCAGCGTCCGGTTCCAGTACGGCCGGGTCGCGGCGAACTCCGGGTCGGTGACGGGGGCGCGGTAGTCGGTTCCGGTCAGTGCGATGGCGAGGCTGTCCTCGTACGGGACGAGCGTCAGTTCCGGGGCCTGCCGGTTGACGGCGAAGCGGTGCCGGCCGAGCCGGATCGTGTCACCGTCGCCGGAGAACAGGTCGGTACGGTCCCGCAGTGCGCGCCCGGCCTCCTGACGGGCCGCTGTGAGCCTGCCTTCCAGCTCCTCCGCCCGTACCTGGTCGCCGAGTTCCCGCAGTTCCGCGGAGGTACGCCGGACCTTGGCCACCATCGGGTCCGAGGCGAAGTACGTGTGCACCTCGTCGAGGTCGCGCAGGGTGGAAGTGCGCCGGGCGATCGCCTCAAGCACCCGGCCGGCAGACTCCGCGAGACGCTCCGCACGGCGTGCGCGGGTGTCCTGGAGAGACTGCTTGCGTGCCGTGAAGGCGTCGTAGATCTCGGTCCGCTTGTCGCCGATGTCGGCCAGAAAGCCTTCGTGCTCGGCGAAGCGGGACTCCAGGTTCTCCAGCTGGAGCAGCAGGCGGCCGAGCTGGTCGTCGCAGCGCTCCGGGGCGTCCGACGCCGCCAGTGCGCCGGTGACGGCCTGGCCGAGCAGGGCGAGCTCGGCGGCGAATTCCGCCCTGCCCTCCAGGTCGAGGAGTTCGGCGCGCCGAGAGACAAGGACGGCACGGGCGCGGTTGAGCGAGCCGAGGACGTCTCCGATCCGCTGCAGGATCGAGGTGCGTACGGTCGCGTCGCCGATGTCGAGGCCGGCGATGATCTCGCTGAGCGTCCGAAGCCCTAGGGTGTGCTCGTCGAGCCGGTCGCCGACGGGGCCCGCCTCGGCGACGGTGGTCAGCTCTCCGGCCTCCGTGGCAAGTGTTTCTGCCTCCCTGTCGTGGCTGGTGAAGGCGTCCTCGCGCCGGAGGAACGCGACGGCCCGCTGCGCGGCCGAGGCGATGTCGGCCTCGAGGTCCGCAGCGAGCGCGTCGATGCTCTCCGTGTCGGCGTACCGCATCTCCTTCAGGGTCACCAGGTGCCCCTGGGCCTGGCGCAGTTCGGTGATCCGCCCGATCCACTCCTCGGCCGTGGCGGGCGCCTCGCCCCGGATGCGCCGGATCAACCGGGTGATCTGCTGGGTGGTCTCGGCCAGCGCGTCGGTCGCCTGCCGGGTGAGTGTGGTCACCGTCTCGAACTCGTCGAGCACCTGTGCGGCGGTGCCCCGCAGCTCGGCCAGCGGACCGTGCAGGTCGCCCGTCTCCGGGTCGCCCAGCCAGTGGTGAACGTCGGTGGCGCGCTCGCACGCGACGACCAGCGACTCGTACACCGCGCCGGCGGGCGTCAGCTCGACGGCCTGCCGGGCGATGGCGAGGCAGTCGGAGATGCCACGGACGAGATCCGCGTTGCCGATCCGGGCCAACGGCCCCTCGCTCGGCGGCGACACATGGGTGTCCGCCACGTACGGCGTCCGCCAGATCTGCGCCGGGTGCACGCGGCCGGGCTCCCCGTCCTCGGCGCGCAGCACGACCATCGTCCCGTCGTCGAGGAGTGCGTATCCGCGGCAGGAGACGGGGGCGGCGATCTCCTTGCGGATCCGGTTGTACGGCAGTAGCAGGCTTCGGCCGGACTCCTGGGCGTGGAAGACGAAGAGGATGTCCTCGCCGTTGGGGGAACGGATCGCCCGCTCGAACGTCACCTCCGCCGAGTCCATGTCAAAGGTCTTCACCGTCCCGGAGGCGAGGCAGTAACCGCCGGGGAAGAGGATGCCCTCGTCCTCCGGCAGGCGCAGACATGCCTGTCCGATGCCGTCGAGTCTGACCACGGTCCCGGTCAGGGTGTTGAAGACGAGATGACGTCGGGTCTGCTCCTTGTACGGGCGGACACGCACAACGATCAGAGCGCCCACCGTCGCGTACGCGACCTCCGCGTCGGCCAGGGACTGCAGAGGCTCGTCGACCGGTTCGCTGTGGACACCTTCGCCGGTTTCGGTGTCGTTCTCCGACTTCACCGTCAACGCTCCGCCGACCGTGGAGATGAAGAGGAGGCCGTCGAGCGAGATGTGGGGGTGCCGGCCCAGCACGTGGTCGTCGCGGGTCGTCTCCACCCAGTCGACGTCGTGGGAGGGAGGGGATACGTGATCACGCTCGCCCTGGGCGTCGAGGAAACGCGTCTCGCCCGTCGGTCCGACGGACCAGCGCAGGACGCGCAGGTCGTCGGCCTGCTCTCCCGTCTGGAAAACCGCGAGGAGGCGGCCTTCCACGCGGCGCAGCCGCAGCAGACGCGTCCCACGGAAGTAGCGGTGCAGGCCGGTGAACTCCCGTACGAAGTCCGGGTCGTCCAGAAGGCCGGGCACCGCGCCCTCAGGCAGCGGATTCAGCTCGCGGTCGTACAGGTTGAAGACATCGGAGACCGAGGTCCTGGCCCGGTCCGATGATGTCGTGTGGCGGCCGAAGAGCAGGACGTCCTCGCCGACGGCGACGATGTCCCGGGCCAGGCCGTTGCTCTCGGTTCGGATGCGGTCGGTGCCCGCGAGGGTCAGCTCGCCCGAACCGAACTCCGTGATCCGCGCCTGGTTGAGGTTCTCGACGCGCCGGGCAAGCTCACCGGCCTGCGCGACGAGGCGATCGCGCAGCACCGCATACGTGTCCTGGTCGATTCCGGCGCTCATGTCGTTTCGCTCCCCTGTTCCGTGATGGTTGCGGGGCCGATGCCGTCAACCCCCGTATGTCGGCACCGGCCCCGCTGTGACCGCTGGGCGGTCAGCTCTTGGCGGTGCCGTTGAGCGCTGTCTCGGCGCCTGCGGGGGCCGCCACGTCCAGGACCCCGGACTTCATGACCTTCGCCAGCAGCGCGGACACACTGAGGTTCTGCACGTCAGCGGTGGACAGCGAGCCGAGCACCTTGGTCAGGTCCTCGGTGAAGGAGCCGTCGCCGTTCAGCCACGGGCCGGCGAGCGCCTGCGCGGTCTGCGAGTGCTCCATGAAGCCGTCGACGGACTTGCCGAGCGCGATCGACTGGACCAGGCGGTCGAGGAAGACCGACTCGCCGCCGACGATGTTGATGTCGGCGTTCTCCAGGCCGGTCGCGAGGACCGTGGCCTGTGCCTCGGCGACCTGCCGCTGGACGTCGAGCCCGGCGAGCCGGATGTCCTTCTCCGCCTCCAGGCGCAGCCGGTACTCCTCGTGGGTACGGGACGCCTCGTCGAGTGCGGCCATGGCGGCCGCCTTCTCGGTCAGACCAGCCGCCTCGGCCTTGAGCTTCTCGCCGATCGCCGTCGCCTCTGCAAGGGCCTTCTCCCGGGTGCCGGCGGCCTCGGCACGCAGCCGGGCCTCGGTGGCCTCCGCCTCGGCGCGGCCGGCCTTCTCGATGGCGTCTGCCTCCTTCTCCCGTACCTGCACGGCCGCGAGGCCCTCGGCGGCGGCCTCGGCCTGGATGCCTTCGGCGAAGCGGATCTTGGCGCGGGCGTCCATGTCCGCGGCCTTGTTCCGGGCCTCGGCGAGCGTGAGCTCCTCGGCGGCGCGGTGCACTGCCGCCTGCTCGGCGGCCTCGGCTGCCTTGATGTCCTTGACCAGCTTCTCCTGTGCCTCGGCTTCAGCTGCGATGATCACGGCCTGCCGCTCGCGCTCGGCCTCCTCGACCGCCCGCAGCCGCTTGATGGACTCCTCCTGCTCGGCGACCGTGCGGTCCACGGCGACCCGCTCCCGGATCACCTCTGCGATCTCCCGGCGCTCGGCCTCGACCTCCTTGTCGGCGGAAATGCGGGTCAGTTCGGTCTCCCGGTCCCGGGCGATGACTTCGAGGAGGCGGTCCTTCTCGATGCGCTCGTTCTCGATGGCGATGACCCGCTCGCGGTTCTTCTGCGCGACGGCGACCTCGCGGGCCTGGTTCTCGCGCTGGATGCCGAGCTGCTCCTCGGTACGCAGGAAGGCGCTCTGCGCGCGCAGCCGCTCCTCCTCCACGACCCGCGCGGTCTCGGCCTCCTCCCGTGCCCGTACGGTGTCGATCTCGCGCTTCTGCTTGATCTCGGCATCGGCCTGGCGCCGTTCGAGTTCGAGGATGGCCTCGCGGGCGTCGACGTTCTGCCGGGTGATCTCCTTCTGCTCGTGCTGGCGGTACTCGTTGGTCCGGACGTTCTCGACGGCTGTCAGCTCGGTGATCTTGCGGATGCCCTGTGCGTCGAGGATGTTGCCGGGGTCGAGCTGGGAGAGCGGGGTCTGCTCCAGGTAGTCGATGGCCGCGTCCTCCAGGCTGTAGCCGTTGAGGTCGATGCCGATGAGCTCGATGATCTTGAAGCGCAGCTCCTCGCGCTTGGTGTACAGGTCGGTGAAGTCCATCTGCTTGCCGACGGTCTTGAGCGCCTCGGAGAACTTGGCGTTGAACAGCTCCTGCAGCGTCTCCTTGTCGCTGGCCCGCTGGGTGCCGATGGCCTGGGCGACCTTGATGACGTCCTCGACCGTCTTGTTGACACGGACGAAGAACGAGATACGGATATCGGCGCGGATGTTGTCCCGGCAGATCAGCCCGTCCCGGCCGGTCCGGCTGATCTCGATCGCCTTCACCGAGATGTCCATGAGCTCGGCCTTGTGCAGCACGGGCAGGACCACCTGGCCGGTGAAGGTGACGTCGACCTTCCGCATCTTGGAGACGATCAGGGCCTTGCCCTGCTCCACCTTCCGGAACAGCCGGGTGACGGCGAAGAGCAGAGCGACGGCGATGAGCAGGACAACGGCGATCAACGCGCCGATGCCCGGGGTGATGGCATCCATGAGAAACCCCGTGTCGATGGAAGAAGTGGCGAGCCGCAGGCTCAAACGGCGGCGTTGCGTGGGCGGGCGCCTTACCGGCGGCGCGCCCGGACGAGCTATCGGCCTTGTCGTACCGGCGCAGCGGAAGGGCACTGCCCAGAAACAGTGGATCGGTCCCGTTCGGGCGGACCTGACAGACCCACGACGTCCTGCCGCGACAGCCCGGAGTCGTCGGGGAACAGCTTCGACAGCGGCCGTACGAGCTGCCGCGTCACCAGCCAGGAGAGGAGCGGGGCCACCAGCAGCAGAGCCGTGGAGAGCAGGTGCGAAAGAACACCGGGCAAGCCGACACGCGCCAGGAGCACTGAGCCGCCCACACTCAGAAGCCAGCCGACCACCATCGACAGGGTTACGGTCACGGAGACCGGCACTCCGTCGAGACCCAGGGCTTTGGCGTCCACGTCGGAGTCGAAACAGTCGCGCTCCGCCAAACGGAACAGGACCAACAGCCAGAAGCCCGCGACGACGATCACGGCGGCAGTGAACAGCATCGCCGGGAAGCCGAATGCGGCGTTCAAGAGCTCACGCATCGATCCCCCCGTGATGTCTCGAAGTTTCCTGATCCAGGCAGCGACTCGATGCCTGGCCCGTCTCGCGAGACCATCCTGGCGCAGCAGAGACCGCGTCGGCATTGCCGTGAACCGGCAGTCTTTGACGCCTCCTTGATGCCGGAGACGCCCCCGAAGAGCGACATGCCACTCTTGGACCGCGCGCGTCAGGAACTCGTCAATGGCGCGACAGGAAACCGGGAGGGGCCGTGACGGAGCGAGAGACCACCGAGCAGTATCTGGAGGGGTATTCCGAGATCCTGTCGAGTGTGTGCGCGACACGCCGCAGACTCACACGCGACGAGCTGGACGCGCTGCGGTCCCGCGGGGAGCGGGCCGCGGAGGCCGGCATCGGGCTGCGGAGCCTTGTCCGGGCCTATCTCTCCGCTGCGGAACGTGTCCACCCCGAGCTGCCGCATGCGGCCGCCGCCCATCTCCTGAGCGCCGTCGGGCAGGCCGTGGACGCCTTCGCCGAGGGTCACGACCGGGCACAGCACCTGGCGATGCGCCAGGAGGAGGCCGCACGACGCGAGTTCATCGACGATCTCCTCTACGGCCGCAGCGACCTCGGCAGGCTCGCCGAACGGGCGGAGCGTTTCGGGCTGCTCCTCTCCCACGCCCACGCGGTGGCCGTCGCGCAGGGCCCGGAGCCGTACGACGACGGCTACGCGGTCACCCGCGCCGTCGAGTCCTCGCTCGTCGCCCGCTTCGGCAACCGCCGCATCCTGCTCACCACCAAGGACGGCCGACTCATCTGCGTCGCCCCGGCCGACGAACCCGAGGTACTGGCCTACTTCGCGAAGCAGGCGTACGCCGCCACCGACGGGGGTCAGGTCGCCATCGGCCGGTCCCACTCCGGCGCCGGCGGCGTCGTCCACTCCTACGAGGAAGCCCTCAACGCCCTCGACCTCGCCGCGCGCATGGACCTGAACGACCCCGTCCTGCACGCCGCCGATCTCCTCGTCTACCCCGTCCTGACCCGCGACCGGCAGGCCATGGCCGACCTCGTACGCACCGTGCTCGGCCCGCTCCAGCAAGCACGCGGCGGGGCCCAGCCGCTCCTGGACACCCTCACCGCGTACTTCGACACCGGCTGCGTCACCGCGCAGGCGGCCCGCCGCCTGAACCTCAGCGTGCGGGCCATGACGTACCGTCTCGACCGCATCCAACACCTGACAGGCTCCGACCCCGGCGATCCCGTCCAGCGCTACGCCCTCCAGACCGCCGTCATCGGCGCCCGCCTCCTGGGGTGGCCCGACCAGGATCTGTGACCGCTCAACGCGTCGAGGCGGCACGGGAGGAGCACACTGACGGTAGGACTTCCCCCAGCGGCAGGTGGAGGGTCACGATGAGTCACCCCGCAGATGACGAGCGCATTCTTGCCGACATGGAGCGGGGGCTCACACACGACGATCCCGCCCTCAGCGCCACGATGGACACGCTGAACCAGCAGTTTCCACGGCAGCCGGAGCGCCCTGTGAAGGCTCGTTCACGGCGCGATCCCCGACTTGTGACAGCGGTCATTCTGACCGTCATCGCAGTGCTGGCGCTGATCCTGACAGCCGCCCTGAACACAACGCCCGCGCCACCCGACGGGGAAATCACCCGGCCGACGGCGCATTCCGCCATGGTGACCACGCATCAGTGATCGAGCACGCAGCGCGCACGCCGGTAGACGCACCGCGGGTCTACGATGCCGCGATGCGATCGATCTACCGCAGTCCGGCCGCTCACGACCGCGTACGCGCCTGGTGTGAGCAGCGCCTCGACGCGTGGCGGGTCCCCCATACACGCTCGCGTGTCGACTCCTCTGCGGGGGTCACCCATGTGACGACGGTGGGTGCCGACCCGGCAGAAGGGACTCCGGGCATCGTCTTCGTACCGGGAACGAACATGAACGCCGCCGTCTCCCTGGACACACTGAAATCGCTGTCGGCTGTCGGTCAGGTCATCGCGCTGGACGTGCCGGGGCAGCCCGGTCTGAGCGCGGACGTTCGGCCCAGGCGCAACCGTACGGCCTGGTACGGGCGCTGGCTGACGGAGGTCATGGACCGGGTCGCGCCCCGGGGCGCGGTGGTCGTGGGGCATTCGCTGGGTGGCGCGATCGCGCTCACCTGCCGATCGGAGCGGATCACGGCCCGCGTGCTGGTGTCGCCGGCGGGGCTGGTCAGGCTGCGGGTCGGCCCTGCCGTCCTCGGCGCGACCCTTCCGTGGTTGCTGCGTCGGGATGTTCCCAACGCCGAGCGACTCCTACGGCACATGGTTTCCCCCGGTGCCGAGCCGCCGCGCGGCCTGGCCGACTGGATGGCGCTCGTGGGCGGGTCCTGCCGCAGCAGCCTCGCTCCCCCGCCGCTGCCTCGGTCCGTCCTGACGGCCGCCCGGACGACTCCCGCCTTCGTGATCGCGGGAAAGCACGACACCTTCCTGCCCGAGCCTGCGCTGCGTCGTGCCGCAGGACTCCGCCTCGGCACCGACCTGCTCGTGATCGGCGACGCGGGGCACCTGGTCCTGGACGAGGCAGTGGGTCGGATCGCTCAGGTCGTATCTGGGGCTCTGGGCGCGCGTTAGCGGCATCAAGAGCGCGTAAAGAACTGCCGGGCTCCGGCAGTGAACTCCCGTGCGGTTCGGTGGCAGCATCTGTCGACGGGCGGACGCAGCACCGCAATCCTCGCACCGTTACCGACAACGTCGCCCAGGGCATGGAACTCCTCTTCCCTCGCACCGGCGTCGGCCTCGCCACCCTCCTCCGGGGCATCACCAGCAAGGCGGAACCCATATCCGTGCCGGAGGAGACGAGCGCGCAGATCGAGATCGCCGACTGAGAGAGTCCGACGGGGGACGGCGTGAGAAGAAGCTTCAAGGTGCACGTCCTCCGCGCCAACACGCAGCGGCAGAGGTCCGAGGTCACCATGAGCCAGTACGAGGCGCTGGGCAAGCAGGGCCGGGGGAACATGCTCACGGTCTACGGCCTCATGGCGTCAGGCGGCGGCGCCGTGCCCCTCGTCTTCGCGGAGCTGGACGATTGGGCGGTCCGGCCGTGACACGGGCTCCGCGACGCGGCAAGCCGTACGACAGACTGCAGCTGCGCGTTCGGGCCGCTCTCATCGGACTCGCCGGAGCGGCAGCCCTCGTCGCGGGCACGCTGCTGTTCGCGCGACTCCCCCAAGCGGTGGCCGAAGAGCGTGCGTTCCGGGCGGCGAGCGAGTGCCGTGGGGCGGTCACAGGAGACTGCCTCCGAGCAGCCTGGTTCACCGTGGATTCCGTTCGAGTGCGCCGTGGCAAGAGCCCGGGAGGCTGGGTGGAGGTCTCCGGCCCCGACGCGGCCGCCGGGGAGGTGACGTTGAGCGGCGTCAGCGACTTCCTGGACCACGTGCGCCCGGGCGATCGGGTCGCGGGCACGATCTGGCGGGGCGAGGTCATCGTGCTCCGGGAAGGTGAGGCCGGGCAGCGAACCGACGCCTATCCGGAAGGTGCCGCGCAGTTCTCGGCCGGGGGCGGCATCATTCTCCTACTGGGCGGCGGGTGGGGCGTCCACGCGTCGAGGTGGCACCTCCGGCACCGTGAGACCGCCGCACACCGCCGGAGGCCACATCCGCTCGCCAGGAGCGGATGGGCCGTGGCCGGCCTGAGCGCTTGGACGTTCCTGCTGTTGCTCGTCCTCGACGGGTGGGACCCGGCCATCGGGACGTTCATCGCCATATGGGCCCCCACCAGCCTGGCAGCCGTCGCGTTTCTGGTCCACGGTGGCCGACGAGGCCGCTCGCGTCGGTGACGACAGTCAGCGATCAGCCGCTTCATTTCACGCATCTCTACGAGGCCGCAGGGGGAGACATGACGGCGCTGCCGCATCAGGGAATCGCGCAGGCGCATGCCGGTGGCCACATGGTCGTGTGCGGCGACGACGGGCTCGCCCACCGGCTCGCCGACGAGCTGCGGGAGGTCTACCGGCAGCGGGTCGTCCTGGTCGTCACGGAGGCAGGAGCCGAGGAGCAGACCGTCGAGCCAGTCGCGGAGCCGTCGGGTACGACGAGCGGCGGCACGATCGTCCCCGTTGACGTGAGGACCGCGCCGGCCCCCACCCGGGAGGCGCTGCTCCGGGCCGGAGTGGACCGTGCGGAGGCGCTGGCGCTGCTGTACGAGGACGACGAGACCAACCTGCGTGCCGCGCTCGCCGCCCGCCGCCTCAGCCCCGGGCTGCGGCTCGTCGTCCGCATGTACAACCGCAAGCTCGGCCAGCACCTGGAGGAACTGCTCGACCAGGCAGCGCTCGTGCACTCCCCCGGCATGGACCGGGCTGTGCTCGACGCCTCGACGACCGTCCTGTCCGACGCCGACACCGCGGCCCCCGCTCTCGCCGCCACCGCCGTCGCCGGCACGAGCAAGGTCGTCCAGGCCGACGGTGTCCTGCTGCGTGCCGCCGAGCGCACTCCGCCCGGGCGCGGCGAGGTGCCGGACCCCGGCCTGTGCACCCTGGCGCTGCTGTCGTCCACAACGGCCGACCCGGCGGGCGCCGAAGGCTCTGAGGCCAGCGGGCCGCACGGCCCCGTCCTCCTGCCGGACGATCGGGCCGTGACGGGCAGCACCGGGCGCGGCAGTGTCGTCCTGGAAGCCGTCCAGTACGCCGGTCCCGCCCTGCCCGCGCGACGCCTGGCCCGCCGTGGGGCGCCGTTGGGCGAACTCTTCTCCAGCCGTCTGCGCTGGGCGCTCGTCGGCATGGTCGCCTCCGTACTCGCCCTGACCCTCACCACCACCGCACTTACCGACGCCGACCCCGTGCACGCTGCATACATCACGCTGCTAGACCTGTTCGCGATCAACGACCCCGCGCTCGGCGCGCCGCCGACGAACCAGATCCTCCAGTTCTTGTCCGGTCTCGTCGGCCTCGCCCTGCTCCCGCTCCTCGTCGCGGCAGCGCTGGAAGCACTGGGCACGTTCCGCGCCGCCGGATCGCTTCGGCGACCGCCCCGAGGGCTGTCCGGACACGTCGTCCTGCTCGGCCTCGGGAAGGTCGGCACCCGAGTCCTCGCCCGGCTGCGGGAGCTCGACATCCCTGTCGTCTGCGTCGAGGAGGACCCCGACGCCCGCGGTATCCCCCTCGCCCGCAGCCTGAACGTGCCGGTCGTACTCGGAGATGTCACCGACGAAGGCGTCCTGGAGTCGGCGAAGGTCCACCGGGCGCAGGCCCTGCTCGCCCTCACCAGCTCCGACACCACGAACCTGGAAGCCGCCCTCTACGCCCGTACCGTGAAGGCCGATCTGCGCGTGGCCCTGCGGCTGTACGACGACGAGTTCGCCACTGCCGTCTACCGCACACTGCGGACCGCCTACCCCGGGGCCCTCACGCGCAGCCGCAGCGTCACCCACCTCGCGGCACCCCCGTTCGCCGGGGCCATGATGGGGCGCCAGATCCTCGGCGCGATCCCGGTCGAACGAAAGGTCCTCGTCTTCGCCGCCCTCCTTGTCGCCGGGCACCCACAGTTCGAGGGCCGCACCGTCGCCGAGTCCTTCCGCCCCGGTGCCTGGCGCGTCCTCGCCCTTGACACCGCCTCCCCCGGCTCACGCCGTCCCGACCTCGCCTCCACCCGACGCGACGGTGAGCAGCCCCAGCTGCTGTGGGATCTCCACCCCGGCTACGTGCTGCGACCGGAAGACCGCGTCGTCATCGCCGCAACCCGCCGCGGCCTCGCCGAACTGCTGGGGCGACACCACGCGAGTGCCCCCTCGGACACGCATTCCGCAGGCTGATCGACAGAGGTCTGGAAACTACCCTTCGACTCCGTCGGCGGGGGCGACTTTGACCATCAGCCTCCCGGATACGGAGCGCGGTCTGGGTAGGCGCTCTCTGGGGAGGTATCGATCGCTCCCCGGCCTCCTGTGCGGCACTGCGCTGGGCCATGGACTACGTCCGGATGGCGGGAGGCGGCGTCGAGGCGGTGGCGGCGTACGACGTGGCAGGAGGAATCGGCTGGTCCGCCCCCGCGGTGGACGCGGCCCTCGATGCCGAGGAGGCACAGAGCAAACTGGCAGGGGCGGCTTCGCCCGGCTGCTGCTCGGTTCCGTGAACCAGCGGTGCGCCCTGCACGCCTCGTGTCCGTCGTGAATCTCCGTGCGCCAAAGGACAGCCACGACACTCCTGTGGCGGCGTAGGCCGGCAGCACGGACAGGGACGCGCAGTAGCGGGGAGACCGAAACGCCTACCCACTCCAGCTCCAGCGGCTTCCCGTTCTATGCCAGCTTGGCGGCGCCGAAGGAGACGTCGAAGCGGTCGCACCAGATGGTGACACTGGTGAGGCCGGACAGGTCGGTGCCCGTGGGGACGGCGTAGTTCTGGTCCCCCTTGTTGCCCTTCAGCTTGCCCAGGCTGACGTACTCCCCGTCGTCGAAGACGTGCCAGCCCGCCTTGCCTTCCTTGACCGGGGCGTCGGTCAGCCAGACACGCAGATCGGGGCCGTTGCTGGTGTCCAGGTTCTCCAGCCGCACCGTGTGCGAGCCATCGGGCAGCCGGATGAGCTGCACCGTCCCGGTGGTCTGGTGCTCGTGGCTGATCAGGGAACCCTGAGCGACAGTCCGCGGCCCCTCCTCCGCCGGAGACGGGGACGCGGACGTGGACGTGGACGGGAGCATGGACGTCGTCGGCTCCGGCCCTGCCGCAGTCGGAGCCACACTCGGAAGCGCTTCCTCGACTGTCTCGTCCTGCCACAGCTTCCACGGCTGGAACCAGTAGAGCCCGACACTCGCAAGCACGATCGCCACGATCAGCCCTCCTGCGAACAGCGGACCGCGCCGTCTGTCACCCCGACCCATGTTCATTCCTTCCGCATCCGAGCTTCACCGCCCACATTGAACGATGCCGGGCGCGAGGACGGCCATTCCTCGGCAGGTGACAAGAGTCTTACCTTCATCCGTACGACCACGCTGGGACAGGAAGCAAGACGGCGTAGTCGACTGCGACCTGTCCCCCCGCGTGACCGCACTATGCCGAGACCTGCGCTGCCGGATGAGGACAGCGAGGGCGGGAGCTCATCGGGAGCGTGCTGTCTCACGAGGCCGCGCACGCGATCATTGCCCGAAGAAGTGACATCTCTGTCCTGCGCAGAAAGACAGCGGCACGGACCGTTGATGACCCCGGATGCTCGATGACCGGTGTGGCACACTCGGCGACCTCTGCGGCGGGCTGCTGCAGCCGGGGTTCGGTCAGGATCTCAGGCGCCTCTCTGCCGGGTGCTCTGTCGGCGCTCATCGCCTGACGTCTGCCCCCTGCCCGGCACCTGGGATGCACCCGCGGCCTCGGCCTCGGCCTTCGCGTCGCTCACTGCGGCGTCGGCCTGCTTCGCGACCTCATCAGCAGCCGCGGCAGCGTCGAGCGAAAACGTTGAGCCTGCCTCGAGCTCCGGAGCTCCGCCTTCATCCGACGCGCCGTCGGCATCGGTGGTGGTTGCTTCCTGCGGTTGCGCGGATGCGGGAAGACCCATCGCCGACTGATCGCCGAATGCGTGGGTGACGGCGCGAACTGCCTCGGTCAGCTCCCCCGGGATCACCCACAACGTGTTGTTGTCACTCTTCGCCAGATGCGGGAGCGTCTCAAGGTACTTGTAGGCAAGGATCTTCGGGTCGGCATTGTTGCGATGAACGGCCTGGAAAACCCGCTCCACCGCCTTCGCCTCGCCGTCCGCCCGCAAGATCATGGCTTGCTGCGTGCCCTGAGCTTCCAGGATGTCCTTCTGCTTCGTACCTTCCGCCGTAAGGATCTTGGCCTGCCGCTCCCCCTCGGCGTGCAGGATGGCCGCGCGCTTGTCACGCTCGGCCCGCATCTGCTTCTCCATGGCCTCCTTGATGGTGACCGGCGGATCGATGGCCTTGATCTCGACGCGGTTGACCCGGATGCCCCACTTGCCGGTGGCGTCGTCGAGGACGGCGCGGAGGCGGGCATTGATCTCTTCACGTGAGGTGAGCGTCTCCTCCAGGTCCATGGAGCCGATGACGTTCCGCAGCGTGGTCACGGTGAGCTGATCGATCGCCTGCAGATAGTCAGCGACCTCATAGGCCGCCGCCCGCGGGTCGGTGATCTGGTAGTAGAGCACCGTGTCGATGTTCACCACGAGGTTGTCCTCGGTGATCACCGGCTTGGGAGCGGACGAATACACCTGCTCGCGCACATCGAGTTTGGTGTTGACACGGTCCGCCACCGGCACGACGAAGTTCAGGCCGGGCTGCAGCGTCCGCCGGTACCGGCCGAACCGCTCGATGTTGTAACGGCGCGCCTGCGGGACGATCCGCACCGTGGCGGCCACCAGGAAGACAACAACAATCGCCGCCACGAGAAACGGGATGACAACCGGATCCACAGTTCCTCCGTTGGATGTGTTCAGCCGTTCACGGAAGGAGTTCGCGGGGGTAGACGACCGCTGTAGCGCCTTCGATCTCCATGACGTCCACCAGCGCTCCCACTGGGATCACCAGACTCTCGTCGAGAGCGCGAGCCGACCATTCCTCACCAGAGACCTTGATCAGGCCGCGGGTAGCCGTGACCTCCTGCATGACCTCGGCCCGCCTGCCGATCAGCGCGTCGCTGCCCTCACGTGCGAGGGGTGCCTGTGCCATCCGCAGCGCAACAGGACGGACAACAAGAAGACCCGCTGCCGCTGCCACGCCAAACGCCACAAGCTGGCCGAGAAGGCCGATGCCCACACCGGCGACGACTGCGGCAACCAGTGCAGCGGCGGCCAGCAGCCCAAAGACCAGCGTCAGGGTGAGAAACTCCGCGACACCGAGCGCCGCGGCGGCAAGTAGCCATACGAACCACGGCATCGAACCAGCCTCCCTCGAGGGGACCTACCCACCCCTTACCCACCTGGCCCTGGACAGAACAGACTCGTTCCACTCCTTGGCCGGGTGGATACCGTCGAAAACGTCGCAGGCGTCGTGGAGGCCGTCCAAATCCCGCCACCTCGACAGAGAAACACCAGTTCAAGGGCATGATTCTCGCTGATGATCAGGCCCTTCCTGCTTCTCTGGAGACCGTTTGGGCCAGGTCGCGTCGCAGATGCACGTGTGCTGTTCTGGAAGCAGTCGCAGGAGGCAACACCGATGCGTCGCAGCCGGACTTCCGCCTTCGTACCCACCCGGTCCCCCGCCCCCACCGGAGCAGGCGGGGGATTGTTGCCCACGCGGGATCTCGCGGCGGCCTGGATCCTCGTCGTCCTGATCGCGGTGCCCGCTTGGGCGCTGACGATCGGACAGGCCCGGGACATGGGGGTCGAGCCCGGCACCATGGGGATGGCGCTGCCCCTGTTCCTGCTGCTCTGGGTGACGATGATGGCGGCCATGATGCTGCCGTCCATGGCACCGGTGGCCCTCACCTGGGTGCGGGGCATCGGACGGCAGTCCTCGGGCTGGACCCGGGCCGCCCGCTCCATCGAGTTCGTGGGCGGATATCTGTTGGTGTGGACGGCCTTCGGACTGCTCGCCTACGCGGCCCTGGCCTTCACCGGCGGCTTGGTGGACGACCATCCGACCGCCGGGCGCTGGATCGGCTCGATCGCCTTCCTGCTGGCCGGCCTGTACCAACTCGGTCCCCTCAAGCACGTCTGCCTACGGCACTGCCGCGACCCGCTGAGCCGTCTGGTGCGCTACGCCGGCTTCCGGCGGCCGGCCCGCGACCTGCGGGTGGGCGTCCACCACGGCGCCTACTGCGTCGGCTGCTGCGCCGGACTGATGGTCGTCCTCATTCCGCTCGGCGTGATGAACGTGGCAGCGATGGCGGGACTGGCCTTGGTGATCTTCATGGAGAAGCTGTGGTCCCGGGGCTTCTTTCTCACCAGCGTCGTGGGCGTCGCCTTCCTCGTCCTGGCCCTGCTCGCCCCGTTTCAGGACTGGCTGCTGCCGGGGCTGCAGGACTCGATGCCGTCGATGGACGGCATGTGATCACCCCTTTACGTGCCGGGTCACTTCCCTGGCGCTCCCGCCGGCTCGTCAGATGTGGGTCCGCTCGATGAGCGGCTCGGCGGCGCTGCCCACCGCGGGGGCGATTGCCGACGCAGACCGGTTTCCCGACCGAGACGTGAGGTGCAAGCTGGAGGCGAGGCCACCCCTCCCGATCCCGGGAGCGGACTCGGGACACGCGGTCTCGCCGCTCCGAGTGAGCTCTTCCGGGCTCGGCAGGAGGGAAGCGAGATGACACAACAGGCCACCACCGTTACGCGCTGGCACCTGGCCGGCGACTGGTTCGACGTGTGCAAGTGCGCCATTCCCTGCCCCTGCACGTTCGCGCAGCCCCCGACCTACGGTGACTGCGAGGGCGTGCTGGTCTGGCACATCCGGGAAGGCAACTTCGGCGACGTACAGCTCGACGATCTCAACGTCCTGATGCTCGGCTCCTTCGAGGGCAACCCGTGGGCCGGCACGCATACCGATCCGTACGCCGCGGTCTTCCTCGACGAACGCGCCGACGACCAGCAGCGGGCTGCACTTGGGGCCGTCTTCGGCGGTGAGGCGGGCGGATGGCCGGCACAGTTCGTGGAGATGTTCCACCCCGAGATGCGTGGCATGGACATCGCTCCCATCCACGTGGAGATCGACGAGGACCTTGGCACCTGGCGAGCCGAGATCCCAGGCCGTGTCACGGCGACCGCCGAAGCTCTCACCGGCCCGACCACCCCGAACGGCGCACGCGTCCAGGTCCACAATGCCCCGGGCGCCGAAGTGGGGCCGGGCCAGATCGCCACGTGGGGCCGGGCCACCGTCGACCGCGCCGACGCATTCGGCTTCTCCTGGGAACGCTCCGGCAAATCGAGCAAGTACTTTCCATTCGAATGGAGCGGTCCTGACTGAAGAGCCGGCTGCCTGGCCTGGTTGCGCACGGCGGACGGCAGGGCCACTGGCCCGTCTGGAGAGCGGGGGGCGCGATCCAGCCAGGGTTCTTCACAGTCGGCGCGGTCGCCGATGCTCTTGGGGTCTCCCTCGACGAGTTCACCCTGCGGGCTACCAGCACGCGGTCGGCGCCCGATAGGGGGCGGGACTGGCGCCGGGCGAGGCGATCGGGCGTCCGGTGCAGAGTAGGAGTAGTACCCGCCCAGGAGCTGCCCGCAGGGCAGGTGGTGGCATCGCCCGCTGCGGTTGGAGCCGGCCTGTACTCGGCGTCGTGGGCCCACCTTTGTGAGCGATGTGGGGTCATCGGCCTCTTCGGTCGGGCCGGCGAGTAGGTGGCAAGTGGTCTGGACAGTCGTGCGACTGACGGGGACGAGGCACCACCGAGCGCGGAAGACGCGCTCTACACTCACAGCGTCCTGGATGAACAACTGCCAAAGGAAGCAACTGCTTTGCGTAAGACACGAATTGCCACTGTCCTCGGTGGTGTCGCCGCCGCGACCCTGCTCACGATCAGCAACGCCTCGGCCGTCCACTTCGAGATCGACCAGGCCGACGCCACGCCGTATGACGGGAGTGTTCCGTCCGCCATGGCGTGCGCCCACAACTCAGTGGGGTCGGGCTGCTTCCGCGAGGTCGGGGACTGGTTCGAGGTCGTCGACGAGAAAAAGGACGGGCACGCGACTCTCGTTGCCTGGCGCAGCGTCTATCCCCAGAGCCAGGCGACCATTCGGCAAGGAACCATCTGGAACACCGCTGGCTTCCAGACGTATCGATGGGAGAACAAGGACCTCAAAGAGGGATACATCCTCGAGATCCGGGTCTGCGCCGGCGAGTGGCACAACAAGCATGTCATCGACAGCACCTGCAGTGCATGGAAGACGACCAAGTCCTGAAACCACCCACGGCAAGCCGCGAGCTGCAGCCCTGGTCACTGGCACAGACGTTCCTCAGCCTTCACGCCTTCCTCTCACCGCAGAGTGCGGCCGACGACCCTAGGCTGAGCAGGAGCCTGGAGGCAGTTCGCATTCTCCGGGCTTCACTCGCGCGCCGACCCTGTGGGCCAGCTCCGTCCGGGCTCGGCAGACAGCGCATCGAGCAACGTTCCAGGGGGAACGACTTGAAGTTCACGCCCATGCATCGGGTGGCCACGTTGGTACCGGCTGCCGTCGCCGCGTTCCTCGCGGGAAGCCTTATCTCTGCGCCTGCGGCGCAGGCCGACGAGGGGCACGGGTGCGCAGGTGCATACGTGAAGTACACCTCCAAGGGTGACTATCTGTATGTGAAGGACAAGAAGAAGGACGGGCGCACCGTCTTCGTCAATCTGACTGGCCCGGGCGGCGCCAGGGAATACCACGTGACCAGGGGAGCGGGTAAGTCCTACACATGGAACCTCGACCGTCCGGAACGCAAGACGAACAAGATCATCGTCTCCTTGGTCACGGGTGATCCCTACCGCAGCGACAGTGACTGGAAGCACTGCACGACGTTCGAGTTCCGGACGTGACGAGCTAGCTCGCAGCTGAGGTTCAGTGATGTGGCCTGTCATCCATGGATGCAGGCCACATCACGCCTTCGTGGAATCTTAGTGCTTTCGACATATCTGAGGGATCGAGCACCCGCTCGATCGCTTCCAGAAGTGGCCGGCGACGCACGCCCCTCGCCTCCCGCAACAGCTCCCCGGGCACGGATGCCGGCGCGTCAGCGCGAACGTCGTGTGCGTCAGCGCGGCCGGACGGTTCGCGCGAGGCGGAAACCCACGTCGTCGATCCGGAACGTCGGGTGGCTGCGGCGTCGCACCGAGGCGCGGCAGCTCCATGGCTCGTCGAACCAGCCGCCGCCGCGCAGCACGCGGTAGGTGCCGTAGACCTCGGCGTCGTAGACGTCCCAGGTCCATTCCCAGACGTTGCCCAACATGTCGTGAAGGCCCCACGTGTTGGGCTGCTTGCCGCCCACGTCGTGGATCCGCTCGTGCGAGTTGGCGCGGTACCAGGCGATCTCTTCGAGTCGCCCGTACCGCGCGCCGGCCGTACCGGCACGACACGCATGCTCCCACTCGGCCTCGGTAGGCAGGCGGTACCCGTCGGCAGACTCGTCCCACTCGACGGTTTCCGTCTCGGCACCGGCGCCGAGACGGTACGCGGGCGCCAAACCCTCCGACCGGGACAGGGCGTTGCAGAAGCTCACAGCGTCCCACCACGAAACGCCCTCGACGGGGAGGCGGTCGCCCTGCGCGGTGCTCGGCCATGCGCCGGTGGTCCGGGCGTACAGCGCCTGGGTGAGCGGGACGGCCGCGATCCGGTAGGGCGCGAGCTCCACCGTCCAACTTCGCTGCGTCCGCCGGTCCGACAGCGTCACCTGCCCGGTCGGGACGTCGATCATCCCGTGCCCTGTGTCCACGTCCATGATCGGACGATCCTATCCACTGGCCCGGCACGGAACTCGTCCGTCCGTAAGACCTCGGCCACCCAAGAAAAAGCATGGTGACGACATTTGTTTGCGTGCTCGTCACCTCTGTCACACATGCGTCGGCGAGCATCGCTGCTCCCGGCTCTCCCGAAAGGGTCTCCCGAAAGGAACCTCGGTGCAGCATCGACCGATGGGCCGCGTGCGGCTGTACGGCGTCGTCGCGGCGGCAGTTGGCAGCGCTCTGTGTCTCACGGCCTGCGGTGGCGACAGCGGTGAGGCGGCGGACGACCGGCCTTCCGTGGCGAGGTCCAGCCGGATCGACTGCGCCGAGCAGGGGAAGATCGCGGCCTCCGGATCCTCGGCCCAGCAGAACGCCATGCGTCACTGGATGCGGGAGTACCAGAGTGCGTGCCCGGGCGTGCAGATCCGCTACGTGCCCCTCGGATCCGGTGGCGGTGTGGCCCAGTTCCTGCGCGGGGCGACAGTGCTCGGAGGGACCGACACCGCACTGAAGCCGGAGGAGATCGCGTTCTCCCGCGACGTGTGCCCCGGCGGCAGCGCCATCGACCTCCCGATGGTCGGTGGCCCCATCGCCATCGGCTACAACATCGAGGGCGTCGACGACCTGGTCCTCGACGCACGCACCCTGGCCAGGATCTTCGACTCCGAGATCACCCGGTGGAACGATCCGGCGATCCAGCGACTGAATCCGGGCGTCGAGCTGCCCAGGACGTCGATCACCGCCGTGCACCGCTCCGACGGATCGGGCACCACGCAGAACCTGAACGCGTACCTGGCCGAGGCGGCGCCGGACGAGTGGCCGTATCCGAAGGAGAAGGCCTGGCAGGCCAAGGGCGGCCACTCCGCCAGCGGTTCGGACCGTGTGGCGTCCGAGGTCGTCCATACCGAGGGCGCGATCGGCTACTTCGAGCTGTCCTTCGCCAAGGAGGGGAAGATCCCCACCGTCAGGCTGGACACGGGGGCGTCTGAGCCGGTCGCCCCCACCGCCGAGGCGGCCTCGAACGGCATTGCCGCGGCTGCGGACGTGGGCGAGGGCAAGGACATGACGCTGGAGTTCGACTACCGGACCAAGGCGCCGGGGGCGTACCCCATGGTCCTCGTCACATATGAGGTCGTGTGCGCCACGGGCAACCGGGCGGATGTCCTGCCCGCCCTCAAGTCTTTTCTCACCTACACCGCGAGCGAGGAAGGACAGCAGGGCCTCTCACGCATCCACTACGCGCCACTGCCGGAGAAAGTAGCGGCGAAGGTGCGCGACGTGGTGAGCAGCCTGTCCTGACTGGGCGGCGGGCGCGTGGCGCGGGCGCAGCGCGGACGGCCTTCTACCGGCCTCCCGGCGGCAGCCGGCGCGCGGACGAGCGGAGCGGGCGCGGCCGAACGGGCGAACGGGGAACCCGAACGACAAGTCGCTCGTTGTCCGGTTGGGCAAAGAAACCGTCAAGTGGCGCGGCCCGCGCCGGATTGCGCAGGGGAATTCCATGGGAGTCAGCCTTTCCAAGGGCGGCAATGTCTCGCTCAGCAAGGAGGCCCCGGGTCTGGCCGCGGTCGTCGTGGGCCTCGGCTGGGACGTCCGGAGCACCACCGGGACCGACTTCGACCTGGACGCCAGCGCCCTGCTGGTGGACACGAACGGAAAGGTCCTGAGCGACCAGCACTTCGTGTTCTTCAACAACCTCAAGAGCCCCGACGCATCCGTCGAGCACACCGGTGACAACCTCACCGGTGAGGGCGAGGGCGACGACGAGCAGATCAAGGTCAATCTGGCCGGCGTGGCCGCCGAGGTCGACAAGATCGTCTTCCCGGTGTCGATCCACGAGGGCGAGAGCCGCAGCCAGTCCTTCGGGCAGGTGCGCAACGCCTTCATCCGCGTCGTCAACCAGGCCGACAGCAACGAGCTGGCTCGCTACGACCTGAGCGAGGACGCCTCGACCGAGACCGCGATGGTCTTCGGCGAGCTGTACCGCAACGGGGCGGAGTGGAAGTTCCGCGCCGTGGGCCAGGGTTACGCCTCGGGTCTGCGCGGCATCGCGCAGGACTTCGGCGTCAACATCTGACAACGCCCGCCCGATGTGCCGGGGCCCAGAAGGGCCTCGGCACATCGGTGAGCCGGCCTTCGTCGGCTGATCCGCAGCGTGCCGCGCCCGGCCGGTCGCTCTGCTCGTCCCGGCCTGCCGTCCAGCTGCCCGCGAATCGGCGAACTCCCGCCGCGTGCACGCCTTTTGCGTTCCACCAACCCTTTCTCCGTTCCGCCAACCGCTGGACCCACTCGCACGCCGGCGCCGCCATGCCCTGCGTGAAGGCCTCCGGCGCCCGCTCCACCTCCGCATCTCCCCCGCGACGTCGGCCACTACGGAACGCCGAGGTCTGCTTCGTGCTGCCCACACCAGCATGCGATCACCCCGCCGTGTGCTGCTGCCCGTCGGGCCCGCCACGCGGTGCCCTGCCCGGTCCAAGGAGCGGCCGGGGAACGTCGGCGGGCACAGAACAAGAGCCGAGAGGCGGCAGCCTCGCCCCTGCCCGAGGAGGCGGCGGCCTCGCCGTGCCGAACGACCGGAGTGGTGACGGGGCCGAGAGGACGCCGAGCGGGTGTCGCGCGATGCGCCGGCGCCCACCTGTGGAGAAGTTATCCACAGGCTGCGGAGGGTGTCGGCGGAATCCGCTTTGATGGAGGGCATGAGCGACGCACACACCTTGCCCGACATGCCCGGCACTCCCCCCATGCCCGACTGGGAGAAGCGCTTCCGGGCGCCGCGTGTCTCTCTGCCCGACTGGGCGGAGGACGCGCCGGACCGCTCCTTGTTCGTGTCGAACGCGACGGGGACCTACGAGCTGTACGCCTGGGACCGGTCCACGGGCGAACAGCGCCAGGTGACCGACCGGCCGAACGGCACGACGGACGGGATAGTCACCCCTGACGGCCAGGCCATCTGGTGGTTCTCGGACACCGACGGGGACGAGTTCGGCATCTGGATGCGGCAGCCGTTCGGCGGTGGCGAGGACGTGCCGGCAGCGCCGGGCCTCGAGCCGTCGTATCCGGCCGGTGTCGCCCTCGGCCGTGACGGCTCCACTGCGGTGATCGGTCGCTCCACCGATGAGGACGGCACGACGATTCATGTCGTGCGGGCGGGCGAGGCGCCCGTGGAGATCTACCGGCACCGGGAGTCGGCAGGCGTGGGCGGCCTCTCGCACGACGGGGCCCTGCTCGCGATCGAGCACACGGAGCACGGGGACGCGATGCACTCCGCGCTGCGTGTGACCCGCCTGGACGGGAGCCCGGTGGCCGAGCTCGACGACACCGAGGGCGGCACGGTTGAGCTCGGGCTCGAGGCCCTCGAATTCGCCCCGGTCGACGGCGACACCAGGCTCCTCGTCGGGCACCAGCGGCGCGGCCGCTGGGAGCCGATGATCTGGGACGTCGTCTCCGGGGAGCAGACCGACCTGGGGATCAAGCTGCCCGGCGATGTGAACGCCGAGTGGTATCCGGACGGCTCGGCGCTGCTGTTGGCCCACAGCTTCGAGGCCCGCGGTGAGCTGTGGCGCTACGACCTGGCGTCGCACGCACTCGTCCAGATCGAGACGCCCGCCGGTTCCATCTCCGGCGCGACCGCCCGTCCTGACGGGTCCGTGGAGTATCTGTGGTCGTCCGCGGCGCAGCCTCCGCAGGTACGGTCCACCGCCGGCAGCGTTGTCCTCGATCCTCCGGGCATGAAGGCACCGGATTCGGTGCCGGTGGAGGACGTCTGGGTGGAAGGCCCCGGCGGTCTTGTTCACGCCCTCGTGCAGAAGCCTGCCGGGGCCACGGGCCCGCTGCCGACCGTCTTCGAGATCCACGGCGGCCCGACGTGGCACGACAGCGACACATTCATGGCGGGTCCCGCGGCCTGGGTCGACCACGGTTATGCGGTGGTCCGGGTCAACTACCGCGGCTCGACCGGTTACGGCCGGGAGTGGACGGACGCCCTCAAGCACCGGGTCGGTCTGATCGAGTTGGAGGACATCACGGCGGTCCGCGAGTGGGCGGTCGCCTCGGGTCTCGCCGACCCGGCGAAGTTGGTCCTGGCGGGCGGATCCTGGGGCGGCTATCTGACGCTGCTGGGCCTCGGCACCCAGCCGGAGGCGTGGGCGCTGGGCGTGGCCGCGGTCCCGGTCGCGGACTATGTGACGGCGTATCACGACGAGATGGAGGCGCTGAAGGCGATGGACCGCACGCTGTTCGGCGGCACCCCGGAGGAGGTTCCCGAGCGCTTCGAGGCCTCGTCGCCGCTGACGTACGTCGACGCGGTCCGCGCCCCGGTGTACATCTCGGCGGGTGTCAACGACCCGCGCTGCCCGATCCGCCAGATCGACAACTACGTGGACCGGCTGGTGGCGCGCGGCGCGGTCCATGAGGTGTACCGGTACGACGCGGGACACGGCTCCCTCGTGGTGGAGGAGCGCATCAAGCAGGTGCGGCTGGAGATCGACTTCGCCGACCGTCATCTGGGGGCAGCCATGCTGCAGAGCTGACGCACCACGGGAGCAGCCACGCGCAGGCGGGCGGCAGCGGCACAAGGCAGCGGTGCCGCTGCCTCGCAGGCGGAGCGAGCGCAACCGCGGAGCCGGAACGGCGGTGCCGCAGCCGCGAAGCCGGGGCGGCGGCGCCGCAGCCGTGGCGCAGCCGTGGCGCAGCCGCGCAAGTGAAGCGGGCACAGCCGCGCAGGTGACCGCAACCGCGCAGGCGGGCAGTGGCGGTCACAAGGCAGTACCGCAGGCGGGCGGCGGCACGAGGCAGCGGTGACCGGCAACCGCGAAGCCGAACGGCGGCCGCGAGACGGCGGTGCCGCAGCCGTGACGCTGCCGTGGCGCAGCCGCGCGAAGCCGGGGCGGGCGCAGCCGCGCAGGCGGCGGTGGCGATCGTCGGGTCCGCCGCTGTGAGGCTGCCGTCACAGCGGCCCCGGCACCCGGAGCGGTGGACGCGTTCCGTACCGTGGAGGGGTGTACCGATTCCTGCTGACGCCCCGCTGGTGGGGGATCAACGTCTTCGTACTGCTGGCGATCCCGTTCTGCATCTTCATGGGCACGTGGCAGCTGGGCAGGTTCGAGGACCGAGTGGACTCTCATCGCGCCGCGGAGCAGAAGCCGGAACCGCAGACGCAGAAGGCGGTGCCGCTCGACGAGCTGCTCCCCGTCGACAAGGAGACGTCCGGCCGGACGGCGACGGCCTCGGGCCGGTACGGGGAGCAGTTCCTCGTCCCGGAGCGTGAGCTCGACGGCAAGCGGGGGTCGTACGTCCTGACGCTGCTGAAGACGGACGGGGGGCGCACGCTTCCCGTGGTCCGGGGCTGGCTGCCCCAGGGCGATCCCGCCCCGGCTGCGCCGGCCGGCGAGGTCACGGTGACGGGTGCGCTGCAGGCCTCCGAGTCCAGCGGCACCGACGGGGTGCACACGGCAGGCGGCCTGCCGAGCGGCCAGCTCGGCATGATCAGCGCGGCTTCGCTGGTGAATCTCGTACCGGACGACGTGTACGACGCGTGGGTGACGCTGACCAAGGCGGACGACGGCCTGACCGCCGTCCCTGCGGCAGCGCCCCAGAACAGCGGCCTGGACCTGAAGGCGTTCCAGAACCTCGGCTACACGGGCGAGTGGTTCGTCTTCGCCGGCTTCGTGCTCTTCATGTGGTTCCGCCTGGTCCGCCGCGAGGCGGAGTCGGAACACGACCGGGCCCTGGGCCTGGAGGCCGAAGCCGCCTGAGACGGGCTGTGGGCGGCCGGGCCGCCGGGCTCGCGGGGCCAGGGCGGACGCGGACCCGCGCCCGACAGACGGCGGGGCCTGGGCCCGCCCGCGTTACCGACCGGACAGGCCGCAGGCCCGCCCCGCGTCACTGGCCCGGGAGTACGCCCGTGTAGTAGATCGTGCCGGCGCACGCGTTCGACACCGTCGTCTGGCCGGTCACCGAGCCGCCCAGCGCCGAGTAGGTGACCGCGACGCTGCCGTCCTTCAGCCCGTCCTCCGTGACGAGCTGAGGCTCGGCCGCGCTTCCCTCGGAGGTGCCGGTGCCGCCCTGCCCGCCACCGCCACTGCTGTCGCCGACGGACGGCGAGGGATCGGGGGAGGAGTCGCCTTCTGTCGGACAGGTGTCGGACGGCACCCAGGCGAACCTCATCTCGTAGGCCTTGGCCGCCATCGCGACTGTCGCGTCCGTCTCGGCCGCCGTCGGGTCGGGCAGCCCGTTCGCCGCGTCGCCCGCGGCGTGGCGGGCGACGCCGATCCGGGCCGCGTCGGCGGCGCCCATGGTCTGGAAGCCGATGGTGGAGCCGGCGGCGAAGCAGTCGGTGCCGGAGATGTTGGTGACGCGGAAGGTGCCGTACACCTTGCCCTCGGCGTCCGGTGCGCCGAGCTCCGTGGAAACGCTCAGCTGATCGGGTGTGCACGCCTGGACGTCGCCTGCCGCGGGTGACTGGACCGCACCGGAGGCGCCGTCACCGACGCCGGTGGGCTGGTCCGTCGGCCGGCCCGGCCCGGCGGTCCGACCGGGTGCGACGGTGTCGCCCGCCCCCTGTGTGGGCCCCTTGGTCCCGTTGTCGCCGCCTGTGACGCCAGGTTCGTTGCCTGTGCCACCCTGCGCCTGCTCGCCGTGCCCGGCGTTGACCGGGTTGGGTTTCTCGCTGCCCGCCGAGTTCGCCACGTGGACGAAGGCGGGGACGGCGGTGCCGATCAGCAGCGCCGCGGCGGCCATGCCGACCAGCGCCTGCCGTTTGCGTGCCCTTCGCGCGGGGACCGCTCGGTGCAGATGCTCCAGCGCTCCCGGCGAGGGCTGGATGTCCTCCACGACTCCCTGCAGCAGCCGCCGCAGCGCGTCCTCGTCCCCTCCGGCGCCCGGCCCGCTGTCTGTCCCGCCGTCGTTCCCGCTGCCGAACCCGAGGGCGATCGCGAGGTCGGGTCTGCGGTCGGGGCCGCCCGCTCCGGCGTCTTGCCCGCCGCCGGTCCCCCGGCTGGATCCCACATCGGATCCGTGGCCCGATCCGCGGCCGGACACCTCATCGGATCCCGCATCAGAATTCAGGTCGGGTCCCACGTCAGACGTCGCGTCCGGCCCCGCGTCGGACCCGGCAGCGGGCCCCGTATCGGTCGGAAGACGCCTCGGCCCGTTGTTCGGCCCGTTGTTCACAATCTCGTTCCCAGTCCGGTCGTCAGACGGCCCGTCCGGCCCGTAGTGCTCGAAGCTGTTGTCGCGCCCGCGCCCGCTCATTTCGTGGCCTCCATGGCGACGCGCAGCGCCGCGATGCCCCGTGAGCCGTATGCCTTCACCGAGCCCAGGGACACCCCCAGCGTCTCGGCCACCTGCGCCTCGGTCATGTCGGCGAAGTATCGCAGCACCAGCACCTCGCGCTGGCGGCGCTGCAGCCCACGCATGGCCTTGATGAGTGCGTCCCGCTCCAGCTGGTCGTAGGCGCCTTCCTCGGCGCTCGCCATGTCCGGCATCGGCTTGGAGAGCAGCTTGAGCCCCAGGATGCGCCTGCGCAGCGCGGAGCGGGAGAGGTTGACCACGGTCTGCCGCAGGTAGGCGAGCGTCTTCTCCGGGTCCCGCACGCGGTTGCGCGCGGAGTGCACTCGGATGAACGCCTCCTGGACGACGTCCTCGCAGGAGGCGGTGTCGTCGAGGAGCAGCGCGGCGAGACCGAGCAGCGAGCGGTAGTGGGCGCGGTAGGTCTCGGTGAGGTGGTCGACGGTGGTACCCGTGGCCATGGCGTCGTCAGCGCCCTGCCGCGGGGACGGGACGCGAGTGGTCCGCGAGGCAGGCATGGGTGCGATCACCGGCATGCCGCCGGCCGGGCGGGGTCTGCGGAGCGGGCGCACCGAAGCGCCGCGGACCGGGACCACCCTTGCGATGTCGAGAACCTCTGCCACGCCTGTTGGACACGCTGCCCCCCGCCAGGGTTGTACGCGTACGCCACCGCTTTTGACGGCGAACCGAATGCCCGCATGCGCACCGCTCTTCCCCAATGCCCCAGTTTTTGCGACACCGTCTTGAGGTGACCGCAAAGACGCCTCCCGCCCAACTACCGGTTGCAGCAAGGGGGAAGCGAATAATCAAACATGTCGACGCCCCGGTTCAAGTGGTACAGACCTTCGTTTTGCTCACAGGACGTCCACAGATCCTACAAAGGGCCTGCGCCGAGCTGCCGCGCATCAACCGCCGCGGCCATGAGACTAGGCGACCGGTTCGCGGACCCTGTCACCGCCCGGCCGTGAGCCGAACTCGGCGGCGACGGCTTCGGCGATCTGCGCCGAGTTCAGTGCCGCGCCTTTGCGGAGATTGTCCCCGCACACGAACAGTTCGAGGCCGCAGTCGTCGTCCGGCGACCGTCGCACCCGCCCCACCCAGGTCGGGTCGGTCCCCACCACGTCCGCCGGCGTGGGGAAGTCGCCGGCTTCCGGGTTGTCGTACAGCACGACGCCGGGTGAGGTGGCGAGGATTTCGTGCGCCCGCTCGACGGTGACCTTGTTCTCGAAGCACGCGTGCACCGACAGCGAATGCGTCGTGAGCACCGGCACCCGCACGCAGGTCGCGGCGACCTTCAGCCCGGGCAGGTCGAGGATCTTGCGCGTCTCGGCCCGTAGCCCCAGTTCTTCCGTGGACCAGCCGTCGTGGGCGAGCGACCCCGCCCAGGGCACCACGTTGAGTGCCAGCGGCCCCGGGACCGGCCCGAGATCGTCGCCCACCGCGCGCCGCACGTCGCCGGGCGTGGCACCCAGTTCCGTACCGGCGACCAGCGACATCTGTGCCCGCAGCGCGGCCACGGCTTCGCGTCCGGCGCCGCTGACGGCCTGGTAGGAGGAGACGACCAGTTCACGCAGCCCGAACTCGGCGTGCAGGGCACCGACGGCAGGGATCATCGCGAGCGTGGTGTCGTGCGGGCTCGCGATGATGCCGCGCGGGCGCACCCGTACGGCATGGGGATTGACCTCGGGGACGACCAGCGGGACGTCGGGGTCCATCCGGAAGGCCGGTGAGGCGTCGACGACGACGGCGCCCTTGGCCACGGCGACGGGCGCCCAGCGCTCGGACACGTCTCCGGGCACCAGGAAGAGGGCCACGTCGACGCCGTCGAGGACCTCCTCGCCGACCGGCATGACCTCGCATTCCTCCCCGCGCACGGCCAGCTTTCGGCCGGCCGAGCGCGGGGAGGCGGCAAGGCGTATCTCGCCCCAGACGTCCGCGTGCTGCGACAGGATCTGGAGCATCACCGCACCGACGGCTCCGGTCGCTCCGACGACCGCGAGCGTCGGTTTACGGGTCATCGCCCGGTGCCTCCGTAGACGACCGCCTCGTCGGAGTCGGAGTCGAGACCGAAGGCGGTGTGTACGGCGCGCACGGCCTCGTTGACGTCGTCGGCGCGGGTGACGACCGAGATGCGGATCTCGGAGGTCGAGATCAGCTCGATGTTCACGCCCGCGTCGGACAGCGCCTCGAAGAACGAGGCGGTGACGCCCGGGTTGGTCTTCATCCCCGCGCCGACCAGCGAGATCTTGCCGATCTGGTCGTCGTAGCGCAGCGATTCGAAGCCGATCGCGCTCTTCGCCTTCTCCAGGGCGTCCATCGCCTTGCGGCCGTCCGTCTTGGGGAGGGTGAAGGAGATGTCCGTCAGCGCGGTGGCGGCCGCGGAGACGTTCTGGACCACCATGTCGATGTTGATCTCGGCGTTCGCGATCGTCCGGAAGATGGCCGCGGCCTCGCCCGGCTTGTCCGGCACCCCGACGACCGTGATCTTCGCCTCGGAGACGTCGTGGGCGACTCCGGAGATGATGGCGTGCTCCACCTTCTGATCCCCTTGCGGTTCGTTGCTGACCCAGGTTCCACGCAGTCCGGAGAAGGACGACCGGACGTGGATCGGGATGTTGTAGCGGCGTGCGTACTCGACACAACGGTGCAGCAGCACCTTGGAGCCGGAGGCCGCGAGCTCCAGCATGTCCTCGAAGGAGATCCAGTCGATCTTCTGTGCCTTCTTGACGACCCGCGGGTCGGCGGTGAAGACGCCGTCGACGTCGGTGTAGATCTCGCAGACCTCGGCGTCCAGCGCGGCGGCAAGGGCGACGGCTGTGGTGTCGGACCCGCCCCGGCCGAGCGTGGTGATGTCCTTCTTGTCCTGGGACACACCCTGGAATCCGGCGACGATGGCGATGTTGCCCTCGTCGAGCGCCGTACGGATCCGGCCCGGCGTCACATCGATGATGCGCGCTTTGTTGTGGACCGAGTCGGTGATGACGCCTGCCTGGCTGCCGGTGAACGACTGGGCCTCGTGGCCCAGGTTTTTGATCGCCATCGCCAGCAGGGCCATGGAGATCCGCTCTCCCGCGGTCAGCAGCATGTCGAACTCACGCCCTGCAGGGATCGGGGATACCTGCTCGGCGAGATCGATCAGCTCGTCCGTCGTGTCACCCATCGCCGACACCACGACGACCACCTGGTGGCCGTTCTTCTTGGCATCGACGATTCGCTTGGCGACCCGCTTGATGCCTTCGGCATCGGCAACGGAGGAGCCTCCGTACTTCTGCACGACAAGGCCCACGTGCGCTCCTCGCTCGGTCTTGTGCAGTCATTACTGCGGTCGGCTCAGTCTATCGAGCGGCCGCGGATCGCCCCGGTTATGTCACATGGTGAGATGTCCCGCTCACAGAGTGATCATCCGGAAGCCCCGGAGGGGCGCCCGCGGCCGTTCGGATCGACTACTGCCCAGGGGTCGGCGAGGTACGCGAATCTGTGTCCCGGCTCACACGACCGTATGACCCCGGCCTCGCATGACCACATGACCCCGGCCTCGCATGACCGCATCATCCCGGCTCGCCTGGCCGCCTGCGCGAGGCAGGCGGTCCGGGCCGGGGGCAGCCACCGGCTCCGGCGCGCTGTGACCGGTGCCGCCGGTCAGCGAGCCCGCCGCAGCCCCAGCGGGCGGGCGATCTCCTGGACCATGACCTTGCCGGCCTCCTCGGCCAGCGTTTCCTCGGTCAGGTCCTCGTCGGTGTCGAGGCCGTCCAGCTCGGCGAGCGGCTGGTCCAGGCGGACATGGGCGACGAGGGACTGCAGCGCCCTGAGGGTCGCGGAGGCGGTGGGGCCCCAGTTGGTGAAGTACGAGAACTGCCACCACCACAGCGCCTCGCTCGTCCGGCCCGCTCGGTAGTGGGCGAGGCCGTGGCGGAGGTCGGTGATGATGTCGGCGAGGCTGTCGGAGATCCGCGACGGCACCGGGGCCTTGCGGGGCTCGTACGGGTCGAAGACCTCGGAGAAGACGTCGATCGGTTCGAGCATGGTCGCGAAACGCATCCGCAGCTCGTCCACGTCGAGATCCGGGCCTGTGTCCGGCTCGTACCGCTCTTCCGGGATGATGTCCTCGTGCGCACCCAGCCGGCCGCCGGTGAGCAGCAGCTGGGAGACCTCCAGCAGCAGGAACGGGATCGCGCTGTCGGGCTCGTCGCCCTTCGCGACCTCGGTGGTCGCGACGATGAAGGACTCGATCGAGTCGGCGATCTGGACCGCGAAGCTGTCGGGGTCCTGTCCTACGGCGTGGAGCATGGCGTCAGACATCGAGCAGTCGTCTCCCCTCGAAGGCACGCCCGAGCGTGACCTCGTCGGCGTATTCCAAGTCTCCCCCTACAGGGAGTCCACTGGCCAGCCTCGTGACCTTCAAACCCATCGGTTTGATCATGCGTGCGAGGTACGTGGCCGTGGCCTCGCCCTCCAGATTGGGGTCCGTGGCCAGGATCAGCTCCGTGACCGTGCCGTCCGCGAGCCGCGCCAACAGCTCGCGGATGCGCAGGTCGTCGGGGCCGACACCCTCGATGGGGCTGATGGCCCCGCCCAGTACGTGGTACCGGCCCCGGAACTCCCTCGTCCGCTCGATCGCGACGACGTCCTTGGGCTCCTCGACGACGCAGACGACCGTCGGGTCCCGGCGCGGGTCGCGGCAGATGTTGCACTGCTCCTGCTGGGCGACGTTGCCGCACACCGCGCAGAAACGGACCTTGTCCTTGACCTCGAGCAGGGCGTGCGCGAGGCGGCGGACGTCGGTGGGTTCGGCCTGGAGGATGTGGAAGGCGATCCGCTGCGCGCTCTTGGGACCGACGCCGGGCAGCCTGCCCAGTTCGTCGATGAGGTCCTGAACCACGCCTTCGTACAACGGAACGCCTCTCCTTGGAGTGCTTGCTGCTTACGGTAGTTGGTGCCTGTGGCCGTCAGAAGGCCAACAGCGGGAACGGGTCAGAAAGGCATGCCCGGCATGCCGCCGAGCCCCTGCGCCAGCGGGCCGAGCTTGTCCTGCTGGAGCTGGTGCGCGTTCTCGTTCGCGGCCTGGACGGCGGCGACGACAAGATCCGCGAGGGTCTCGGTGTCCTCCGGGTCCACGGCCTTCGGGTCGATGACGAGACCGCGCAGCTCGCCCGAGCCGGTGACGGTGGCCTTCACGAGCCCGCCGCCGGCCTGACCCTCGACCTCGGTCCTCGCGAGCTCCTCCTGAGCCTGCGCGAGGTCCTGCTGCATCTTCTGGGCCTGCTGGAGCAGCTGCTGCATATCGGGCTGGCCACCACCGGGGATCACGGTCACTCCTGGCTGCTTCGACGACTGAATACGTGACTCGACGTTCTGTACGTTTCGGTAAGGCCGAGCCTACGTGCTCGCCGGGCGGCATGCCCCACCCCGCATCGACCAACTCTTTCGAGTGAGCGAAAGGGGCCCTGTCGGGGCTCCACTACCTGACCAGTGACCCCGTGTGGGCGGAAGTACAGGGATCTTCGGCCCACAGACCACCATTCGGCGGTATGAAGGGCCTGCGCCGTATCAGAACGCACGCCCGCCACGTACGTCACGCGGTGTAACGTCAGCACCTTTTCAGCACCTTTTCGGACCTGATAGTCAGTCCTGGGCGTCAGTCCTGGTCGTCAGCAGAGCGCAGAGGAGTGCACCGGTGAGCCAGCCGGAGATGCAGCCCGGGGGGGCCCGGGAGGAGGGCGGCGAGGCGCCGCCGGGAGACCTGACGGGGCGGTCGTTCCCCCTCGGGGACTGGGGCGAGCCCGCGGCACGGCTCGACGAGCTCTACCGCTGGGTCGAGGCGGACGCGTTGCGCACGGCGGACTGGTACCTCTCGGACCGGGTCCGCAAGCGCCGGACCGCCCGTCTGCTGCGCCTCGGCACGGCGCTGGGCGTCCTCGCGGGGGCGGCGCTGCCCCTGCTCGACCTCACGGGCGCGGTGGGCGAGGCGGCCCCCTGGGGCTATCTCTCCCTTCTCGCGGCCGCGGCCTGCCTGGCCTGCGACCGCTACTTCGGCCTGACGGCCGGCTGGATGCGGAACGTGGCCACCGCGCAGGCGGTCCAGCGGCGCCTCCAGGCGCTCCAGTACGACTGGGCGTCGGAGAGTGTGCGCGAGGTGCTGGGTCCGGCGGAGGGTACGGCGAGCGAGGCGGCGGAACGCTGTCTGGGCGTGCTGCGACGTTTCTCCGAGGACATCTCGGACCTGGTCCGCTCGGAGACGTCGGACTGGATGACCGACTTCCGCCCCGGCCCGGCGCCGCTGCGCCTGCCCGCCTCGGCCGCACGCACGACGGCGGAACTCCATCCGTCCCACGGCGTCATCCAGGGCCGGTTCCCGCTGCCCCCGGCCACCCGCCCCAACATGCCCCGCCAGCGTCCCCCGGAGCCGCCGCGCTGACGCACGGCGGCTGCTTCCTGCCCCTGTGGGACGTCAGCTGAAGATGATCATCGAGCCCTGGCCCAGGCTCCGCGTGGCCGCCGCGTGCAGCCCCAGCCAGACATGCCGCTCACGCGCGAACGGGCTCTCGTCGTAAGGGATCGGGCCCGCGGGCTCCTCCAGGGCCGTGGGGCGTTCCGGCGGCTCCGGCGCGGCCGGAGGGTTCGTGGGGTCGATGCCGATGGCGGGGGCCACGTATTCCAGCTCGCGCAGCAGGCCCTGCGTGGAGCCCAAGGGGCCGCCGCCCTCGAGGAGTTCGTCGTTGAACAGCGGGGTCGCGAAGTCGACGGGGACGTACGCGCCGGCGTGGTCGTAGTGCCACACCAGGTGCGACTGCTGTGCCGTCGTCTCGAACATCTCCAGCAACTGCTCGTAGTCGCCGCCCAGTTCGTCCACCGGCGTGACCGCGAGCCCGCACAGTTGCAGCAGATAGGCGCGCCGCAGGAAGTGCAGCGCGTCGTAGTCGAAGCCGGCCACCGGCGCGACATCGCCCGACAGGCCGGGCATGTAGGCGAAGACGGGCACCGTCGGCAGGCCCGCGCCGGTCAGTGCCTTGTCGTAGGAGGCGATCTCTTCGGCGAAGGGATTGTCGGGGCTGTGGCACAGCACGTCGACAAGGGGGACCAGCCACAGGTCACAGGCCAAGGGAGTGCTCGCTCTCAGCAGTTCGAGGAGGTGGAGGAAGCGTGAAGACGACGATGGTCGGGACAGCGTAGTGCCGAGGGCCGGGCCCGCGAAGGGTGCTGTTCCACACGTTTTGATGCGGTCCGGTACCCCCTCGTCACTCCGCTCCCACGTCCCATACCCACACCCCGGCCACCCTCTCCCCCGGCCGGCCCAGGAGTTTCTCCACTGCCTCGTACAACGGCCCGGCGTTGTACTGCGGCGCCAGCACCACGACACCCGCGTTCCACGCCTTCAGGTCCTCCCGCGCCTGGGCACGCCAGTTGGGACCGATGACCGGTACGCGGCCGGTGTTGCGGACCTCGTGCAGCAGGTTGGAGGTGTGGCGGGGGGTCGCGCCGTAGATGCCGATGCGGTCGGGGCCCCACGGCCCGTTGAAGTACCCGCCGGCGACCTTGAAGCCGAGGCCCGTCGCCGACTGCCAGTGCAGTACCTCGGCGCCGGCCGGGCTCGGCAGCGGCACGGTGACCAGGGACTCGCCCTCCGCGAGGTACTCGGCGTAGGTGCCCTGCGTGATGAAGCCCGGGATCTCGGCCCGTTCCCGTACGGGGTAGGGCGTCGGCAGCACCGGCACGAGGGCCGCCGCCAGCGCCGCGAAACCGAGGCCCCGCATCAGCGGCCGCCATGCCGCCAGCCGGTCGGCGGTCAGTGCGAGGAGGACACCGAGGACGGGCGCGCAGATCATCGCCACCCGCGACTCGATGACCGACTCGAACAGCGGCTGATGGGCGAGGGCCCGCCACGGCCCGGTCAGCACGATGTCGGTGTACGGGATACGGAACTTGGGCCCGAGGGAGAGGAACGCCGCGGCGACCGCCGTGCAGGCGAGGGCCTTGACGAGCGCGAGCCGCCACAGCCGGATCACGATCGCGACGGCCAGCGCGATCAACGGCCAGCCGTAGAAGGCGTTCTGCTCGGTGCGGTTCATCGCGAGGGGGTCGGCTCCGGCGTCGGAGCCCATCAGCGCCCGGCCGGAGAGCTGCAGGAAGGCGAGCGGGCTGTTGCCGGCGTTGTCGCCGTGCAGCACGCTCTTGTAGCTCTGCGGACCGAAGAACTGCCAGCCCAGCGGGAACGCCACCAGCGGCAGGCACACCAGAAGCGCGATGCCCGTTCCGCGCAGCAGCGGCCGCCACGCCACCTTGGCCACGTCGCGCGCCGCGAGCGCGTAGGAGAGCGCGAACAGCAGCATGCCCATGGCGGCGAGCAGCAGCGGCTCCTCGCCGAGGAAGATCTGGTACGTCGCGAAGAGGCCGAGCAGCACCCCGTCCCGCCGGACGTTGCTGCCCTCGCAGAGGCGCAGCACCCGGTCGATGATCACCGGGATCATGAAGAGGACGAGGAAGTTCGGGTGGGCGTTGCCGTGCGACATCATCGGCGGCGCGAAGGCGGCGAACCCGCCGCCGAGCGCGGCCGCCCAGCGGCTTTTCACCAGATGCCGGGCGATCAGCCAGTACCAGGCGCTCGCCGTCGCGGCGAGCCCCAGGGTGAGGACGAGCGCCCAGGTGACGGTCGGACCGAAGGCGAGCGTGACCGGCGTGAACGGCACGGACAGGCCGAGCATCACCGTGTTCGCCATCAGGTTCACGCCGTCGGGATTGTTCTGGAGCGTCGTGAAGAGCGGGTTGCGCAGATGGACGACGTTGTCGGCGGTGACGGCGAAGAACCACTCCCACTGGTTCTGGTCCTGTCCCGCGTCGCGGAGGTAGGCCCGGTCCAGGTCCGCCCACAGCCCTTTGTAGAGCAGTACGGACGCGACCAGGAACAGCCCGACGACGGCCAGGTCCACGCGGCGCACGGCACGGGCGCGCAGCCGCAGCAGTTCCACGAGCACCCGGCCGTAGTCGGCGGGTCTGACCTTGGAGCCGGCCCGGTGCGACCAGCGGACCGGGACCTCGGTCACGGGCCAGCCCGCGCGCCGGAAGAAGCGGAGAATCTCGACGTCGATCCCCCACCCGTCGAGCCTCGAGTCGGCGAACGCGGCGCGTGCCTTGTCTCCGTCGAGGAGTTTGAATCCGCACTGGGTGTCGCGGATGCCGGAGACCGCGACCGCGCGTATCAGGCGGTTGCCCATCCGGCCGAGCCACTCGCGCAGGGGCCGCTGATGCACCTCGATCCGCGCGTCGGGGTGCGCGCGCGAACCGATCGCGGCAGCGGCGTCCGTGCTCTCCAGCACTTCGCCGAGCCGCTCCAGTTCCTCGATGGGCGTCGCCAGGTCGGCGTCCGTCACCAGCACGCGCCGGCCGTACGAGGCGAGTACGCCGAGGCGCAGGGCGTTGCCCTTCCCGCGGTTCGTCCCGCTCGAGACGAGCTGGATGCGCGGCTCCTCGGACGCCGCCTCCTCCGCGATCTTCGCGGTGGCGTCGGTGGAGCCGTCGTCGACGACGATCAGCTCCCAGTCGCCCCAGCGGTCCGGATCCGCGTGCAGATGGGCACAGATGGCGTCCAGCGTCGGGCGCAGCCGCCCCTCCTCGTTGTACGCCGGGACGACAACACTCAGATCCACGCTCACCGCTCTTGCCGCCCCCGTTGCGCCCGTCGTTCGAGCCGGTCCGCCCAGACGAGGGCGTGGTCGTTGTAGGCGCGGATCGTGGCGCGCGCCCCGTCCGCGTCGCCCTTCGTCATCGCGTCGACTATGTCCTGATGGCCGCCCCAGAGCCAGTCCGCCATCTCGGGGTCGGCGCGCAGGAACGGTACGGCGAACACCCAGGCCTGCACCCGCAGCCGGTGCAGGAAGTCGCAGATGTAGCGGTTCGCGACGAGCGCGCCGAGCTCGCGCCAGAAGCGCAGGTCGTAGCCGATGAGGATGTCCAGGTCCCCGGTGCGCGCGGCCCGCGCGGCCTCCTCCGCCCGGCGTCGTACGGACACCAGCGCCTGCGGGTCCAGCGGCGCGTGCCTGCGCTCTTCGCTCCGGCCGAACAAGGCGTCCACGACAAGGGACCGCGTGTCGACCATGCTCCGGTAGTCGTCGACGGAGAACTGGTGCACCTTGAAACCGCGGTGCTGATCGGAGTCGAGCAGCCCCTGGGCGGAGAGGTCGACGAGCGCTTCGCGCACGGGCGTCGCGGAGACGCCGTACTGATCGGCGATCTCCTTGACGGTGAACTCCTGGCCCGGCTGCATACGGCCCGCGAGCACTTCGTCACGCAACGCGTCGGCGATTTGGCGCCGCAGGGTGTTGCGGGTCACGGCGCCGCTGCTGCCGCCACCGCTACCGCTACCGCTGCCGTAGCCGGGCATCGTGGCCTTCTCCTTCGCCTTCGGTTCCGGACACGATAGGCCAGGGGTCCGGGCCCCGGTTCGCGGCGTACGGTCTGGACGGCGAGGGGAGGCGATGCCGCAGTGGCGTTCGAACCGGCCACGGGTGACGGGCCGCACGTGCCGGCCAAGGGACGGGCCGCGGAGGTGACGACGGCGTTCGAAGGGCTGCTCCAGATCCGGCGCGTGACGAACAACACCGGCGGCACCGCCACGCCCGCGCCGTGGGAGCTGGCCCGCACCGTGCGTGCGGTCGCCCTCGCCCTGGAGGCGTCCGGCTTCCCGCCCTCGGCCGTCGACGACGACAGCCGGCGCACGGCGACGGGCTATCGCGTGCGGCCCGGCGAGCGTCCCGGCACGGCGTACGTGGAGTGGCTCGGCCCGCCGGGCAGCGGCGCGGCCCAGGAGGAGGAGGGCCGATTGAAGGCGTGCGCGGCGGCGCTGGCCCGGCTGGGCTGGGAGGCGCTCCTGTACCGGGGGCCGCGGAAGCGACGGTTCCTGGAGGTGGAGCCGGCGGCGGCGCCCCGGCCCTGAGGGCCAGGCACGACTTCGAGCAGGGGGTGTGCGGCGGAAGATCGTGCTCTCGGTGGCGTAAGTGAGGGCGGCCGGTCGGGCGGGTCCGGCCGCTGCGACGCGGGGCCGTCCCCCTGCCCTCTCCCTGGGGCCTCTCGTTTGGATCATGCCGGGCTCGCGGGCCCTGGCACCGCTCCCCCACAGCCTTCGGCGTGGGAGGTGCCCCCACGCCGCGTTGTCGTCGGTCGGCATGGCTCCGCCATGCCTCCTCCCCCTACGCCTTCGGCGTG